>NZ_BCBO01000095.1:0-12135 GCF_001320835.1 Pseudomonas sp. NBRC 111138
ACGGACGCGGCGATGGCCTGCACGAATTGGCCATGCCGCTGTTGATCACCGGCACTCTGGACGATTACCACGAGCGCCATGGCCCATTGCACGCTGAACGCTTGCTGCACTTTTTTGCCTTGGACGCGGCCAACCCGGCGAGCATCTACAGCTGTCTGGGTGCGGCGCGGGCCAGCGCCCATGCGGTACGTGGGCGGATCACCGCCGACATGTGGGAAAACATCAACGCCACCTGGCTGGACATTCGCGATATCGCCCAGCAGGGGCTCAGCCACTACGGCATGAGCCGGTTTTGTGAGTGGGTCAAGGAGCGTTCCCATCTGTTTCGGGGCGCCACGTACGGCACCATCATGCGCAACGATGCCTTCCGCTTTATCCGCCTGGGCACTTTTATTGAGCGTGCCGATAACACCCTGCGCCTGCTGGATGCCCGCTACGAAATGGCCGGCGAACAGGCGGCGGCGGTCAGCGATGGTACGGCTCACGCGTATTACCAATGGAGTGCGTTGCTGCGCGCTCTGTCGTCGTTCGAGGCGTACACCGAGATTTATCGCGATGCGCCGGGCGCTCGGCAAGTGGCCGAACTGCTGCTCTTACGCGCGGATGTGCCGCGTTCGCTGCGTGCTTGCAGCGAAGAGATCGACCAGATACTTGCGAGCCTGCCCGGCCTCAATGGTCGCCCGGCCCAGCGTCTGGCCGCCGAGATGGATGCGCGCCTGCGCTTTACCGCCATCGACGAAATCCTCGAGGAAGGCCTGCATGCCTGGCTGACCGACTTTATCCCCTTGGTCCGCCAGTTGGGCGACGCCATCTACAGTTCCTACCTGGAGGCGGCATGAGACTCTCCATCAGCCACGACACTACCTACCACTACGAAGACCAGGTGCGCGCCAGCATCCAGTACCTGCGCCTGACCCCTCATGACAGCGAGCGCCAGCACGTGCTGAGCTGGCAACTCGACCTTCCACGCCCCGTGCGGGCGCAGGTGGACCCGTTCGGTAACATCCTGCATGTGCTTACGCTGGACGAGCCCCATGACGCCATCATCATTGGCGCCCGGGGCGTGGTGGAGATCGATGAATTGCGCGAGGCCGAACACGAAAGCCAGTCTGCCTTTCCGTTCCTGCGCTCCACGCGCCTCACCGAGCCCGACGACGCCCTGCGCGGGTTTGCCGAGCAAAACTGCCATCAGCGTCGCGACCGCACGGCGCTTATCGACCTGATGCAGGCGCTGAACCACACCATGGTCTACACCCCCGGCGCGACTGACGTCGATACCTGCGCCGCCCAAGCCTTCGCAGGGGCCGCTGGGGTGTGCCAGGACCATACCCATGCGTTCCTGGCCTGCGCACGTAGCCTGGGGATCCCGGCGCGGTATGTGTCGGGGTATTTGTACACCGAAGACAGCGCGCACCTGGCCAGTCATGCCTGGGCCGAAGCCTGGCTGGATGACGCCTGGTACAGCTTTGACGTGACCAACCAACTGGCCCGGCCGGAGCGGCACTTGAAGCTGGCCGTCGGCCTGGACTACCTCGACGCCTGTCCGGTACGCGGCATGCGCCGTGGCGGTGGGCATGAGCAGATGCACGCCAAGGTATTCGTGGCGCCGCAGCAATGACCGATAACTGTCGGAGCAAGCTTGCTTGATCGTTCCCACGCTCTGCGTGGGAATGCAGCCCAGGACGCTCCGCGTCCCATAGCGTGACGCAGAGCATCACAAGAGGCGTTACCACGCAGAGCGTGGGAACGATCGACGGTGCTCTCAGGCTTTTCGCGAGCAAGCTCGCCCCTACAACTTGCGGCCCGCCATATGCCGCAGATACCCCACCAGCAAGTCCAACTCATTGTCTGGCAATACACTGGCTGTAAACGCCGGCATCTTCGCCTGTGGCCAATGCCTCAGGCTTTGCGGGTCGCGGATGTAACGCTTGAGAAAATCGCCGCTGAAATACTCGGTGGGGTTGTAGGGCACATTCAAGTCCGGCCCCATCTGGGCATCACCGCCGCCATTGAGGCGATGGCACGCCAGGCAGTTCTTCTGGAACAACGCGAAGCCTTGGTTGATCGGGTCGTTCGCCGCCAGCTTAGGGTCGGGCAATAACGCCGGGAAACGCTCGCTAACCGTCTGCAACTGTTTGAACCTGGAGACCTGGAACGGCCACTGTTCCGGGCTGATACGTCCGGCTTGAGGGTTGGTCCAGACCAGATAGAACGGTCCGGCGCTGGGCTTGCCCTGTCCCAGTGGTGGCCATGGATGGGCCGGGTCTTCCACGGCCAGCCATGCGCGGGCGCCGTTTTTTTCCAGCAACGGCGCGGCGGCAAGTTCGGCGGCAAAACCATCAAGGGCAACGGCTTGCAGGTGGTTCGCAGATTTAAGGCCCGGCAAGAGCACCGCGAGGGGCACCGCACGATAGGTCATGTTGCGCTTGTAGGACACATCATCAACGATCTGCACCGTCTGAGCGTCGGGATGCTTGAGCAGCTCGGCGGTCTCCCAGGTTTTGTGGGTGTGGTCCAACTCGATGGTCAACTGTGCCGCCGCCGCAGGCAGGCTCAGCAGCAGGGCAAAAAGGGCGAGGATCGGTTTCAAGGCACAGGCCCGTTGCGAGAGAGTGAGGGCGCACACGATAACGGAAAACGGCAGGTAAAAAGGCAGCCCCTGCAACAGGAGCGCTAAGCGCAATGTCCTGGCAGGTGCTGCCAAAAGCTGCAGGCCTGGTGCGGTGTGTGCACGGAAGCTGGGAGTGTCACCCAATAACCTTGGTTAAATTGGGCAAGATCAGAATCAAGGTGGTGGCGAACAGGATAAGTCCCGCCTGACGTACTTTCGATTGTTTGAACATGGCTGACTGCCTTTTCTTTTGTTGTTATTCCTGAGCGTCAAATGCGTGCCGTTGAAGTCAGTATCGCGAGGTGACGTTGCACTTTTCTTACAGCTGCTCCAGCAAAACCCGGCAGCAGCGTCTTACAGATTCAACCTTAGAGCGCCCGTTCTTTCTGGCTTAGACTCATTTCATATCAGCTAAGAAGTATTTGCGCTAAAAACGGCATGAGGCTTATTGCCATCTTGGCGCCAGCCCTAGGGCTAGACGGCTAAAACGATTAATCAGGCATTTCCCGTAGGTACCTACCGTTCGTCCGAGCGAGGGGGTCAAAAGCAATGAGCGCATCCGTCATTGAAACCGTGTCAATCGGGCCTAAGGTAGGGGCACACACCCATAGCGGTTCGAGGATGTCATGACCCAAGCTTTGATCTTTGATGCGATACGCACGCCCCGGGGTAAAGGCAAGGCCGACGGTGCCCTGCACAGCGTCAAGCCGGTAAACCTGGTGGCCGGCTTGCTCACGGCGCTGGCGCAGCGCAGCGACCTCGACACCCGCCAAGTGGATGACATCGTCCTTGGCTGCGTCACCCCCGTGGGCGACCAGGGCGCCGATATCGCCAAGACCGCCGCGCTGGTGGCCGACTGGGATGTCAGTGTTGCCGGTGTACAGGTCAATCGCTTCTGCGCGTCGGGCCTGGAGGCGGTGAACCTGGGGGCGATGAAGGTGCGTTCCGGCTTCGAAGACCTGGTGGTTGTTGGCGGCGTCGAGTCCATGTCCCGCGTGCCCATGGGCAGCGATGGCGGCGCCTGGGTGCTCGACCCGCAAACCAATATGCACAGCCACTTCACGCCCCAAGGCATTGGCGCCGACCTGATCGCCACCCTGGAAGGCTTCACACGCCAGGATGTCGACACCTTTGCCCTACAGTCCCAGCAGAAAGCCGCCAGGGCGCGGGCAGACGGTTCCTTCAATAAGTCGCTGATCGCGGTGCACGACCAGAACGGCATTGTGCTGCTGGACCATGACGAATTTATCCGCGGCGACTCAACCCTCGAGGGCTTGGGCAAGCTCAAGCCGAGCTTCGAAATGATGGGCCAGATGGGCTTCGACGCCACCGCGTTGCGGGTCTATAGCCACGTGGAGCGCATCCACCATGTGCACACGCCGGGCAACAGTTCCGGCATCGTGGATGGTGCCGCGCTGATGCTGATCGGTTCCGAGGCCAAAGGCCGCGAGCTGGGCCTGCAACCGCGGGCGCGTATTGTCGCCACGGCGGTGACCAGTACCGACCCGACCATCATGCTCACCGGCCCCGCGCCGGCCACTCGCAAGGCGCTGGCCAAAGCCGGCCTGCGGGTTGAAGACATCGACCTGTTCGAAGTCAACGAAGCCTTTGCTTCGGTCGTGCTCAAGTTCATCAAGGACATGGGCATAGACGCCGCACGGGTCAATGTCAACGGCGGCTCCATCGCCATGGGCCACCCCTTGGGCGCCACCGGCTGCGCGATTCTCGGCACCTTGCTCGACGAGCTCGAGGTGCGCCAGCAACGCTACGGCCTGGCCACCTTGTGTGTCGGCGGTGGCATGGGGATCGCCACCATTATCGAACGCCTCTGAGCCTAAGGAATTTGTCATGACCGATGCCATTCGTTACGAAAAAGGCCAGGACCAGATCGTGGTACTGACCCTGGACATGCCCGGCCAGAGCGCCAACACCATGAACGCCGCCTACCGTGAAGCCATGGCGGCCACCCTCGCGCGCCTGGAAGCGGAAAAGGACGAGATCGCCGGGGTGGTGATCACCTCGGCCAAGAAAACCTTTTTTGCCGGGGGTGACCTCAATGAGCTGATCAAGGTCGATAAAGCCCACGCCAAGTCGTTCTACGACAGTGTCTTGGTATTGAAAGCGCAATTGCGCCGCCTGGAAACCCTCGGCAAACCGGTGGTCGCCGCGATCAATGGCGCGGCCTTGGGCGGTGGTTGGGAAATTTGCCTGGCCTGCCATCACCGGGTCGCGCTGGACGACAAGTCCGTGCAGTTGGGTTTGCCGGAAGTCACCCTTGGCCTGTTGCCCGGGGGCGGCGGCGTGGTGCGTATGGTGCGCATGCTGGGCCTGGAAAAAGCCTTGCCGTATTTGCTCGAAGGCAAAAAGGTGCGGCCCGCCCAGGCCCTGCAAGCGGGTTTGATTGATGAGTTGGCGGCGGATCGCGAGGCATTGCTGGCCCAAGCCCGTGCCTGGATTCTGGCTAATCCGCAGGCCAGGCAACCCTGGGACACCAAGGGCTACGCGATTCCCGGCGGCACGCCATCCCACCCTAAAGTCGCACAGATGCTCGCCATTACGCCGTCGATCTTGCGTAGCAAGACCCAGGGCTGCTTCCCCGCGCCGGAGAAAATCCTCTGTGCTGCAGTCGAGGGCGCCCAAGTGGACTTCGACACCGCGCACCTGATCGAAACCCGTTACTTCACCGAACTGGTGACCGGGCAAGTGGCGAAGAACATGATCGGCACCTTCTGGTTCCAGCTCAACCAAATCAACGCCGGCAGCTCGCGACCGCAGGGTTTTGCGCCTTATGTAACGCGCAAAGTCGGCGTGCTCGGCGCCGGGATGATGGGCGCGGGCATCGCCTATGTCAGTGCCTGTGCGGGGATCGAGGTGGCGCTCAAAGACATCACCCTGACCGCCGCCGAAAAAGGCAAAGCCCATTCAGCCGCATTGCTGGACAAGAAAGTCAGCCGTGGGCAATTGACCGCCGAACAGCGCGAAACCACCCTGGCGCGCATTCATCCTACGCAGGATGACGCCGACCTGGCCGGCTGCGACCTGATCATCGAGGCCGTATTTGAAGACCGCGCACTCAAGGCCAAGGTCTCGGCCGCAGCGCAAAGCGTGGTGGGGGCCGACGCGGTGATCGCCTCCAACACCTCCACCTTGCCCATCAGCGGCCTGGCCACGGCGGTGCCTGATCAAGCCAGGTTCATCGGCCTGCACTTCTTCAGCCCCGTGGACAAGATGCCCTTGGTGGAAATCATCAAGGGGGCGCGCACCAGCGACGAAACCCTGGCCCGAGGTTTTGACTTCGTACTGCAAATCAAGAAAACCCCGATTGTGGTCAACGACAGTCGCGGTTTCTTTACCTCGCGGGTATTCGGCACCTTTACCAACGAAGGCATCGCCATGCTCGGCGAAGGCGTGGCGGCGCCGATGATCGAGACCGAAGCGCGCAAGGCCGGCATGCCAGTGGGGCCGCTGGCGGTGTCCGATGAAGTGTCCCTCAGCCTGATGAGCCATATCCGACAGCAAACGGCCAAGGACCTGCAGGCCGAAGGCAAGGCTATGCCGAACCATCCGGCGACGGCGGTGATTGATCTGTTGGTGAACGAATACAAGCGCACGGGCAAGGCGGCCGGCGGTGGTTTTTACGACTATCCCGCTGGCGGCCAGAAGCACCTGTGGCCTGAGCTGAAAACCCGGTTTGAACAGCCCGACGAGCAAATCTCACCCCAGGACGTGCGCGACCGCTTGTTGTTTATCCAAGCCATCGAAACCGTGCGTTGCGTGGAGGAGGGCGTGTTGATGTCCACGGCGGATGCCAACGTCGGTTCAATCTTCGGCATCGGTTTTGCCGCTTGGAGTGGCGGCGCGTTGCAGTTTATCAACCAGTACGGGCTGAACGACTTCATCGCCCGCGCCCGCTACCTCGCCGAGGAGTACGGGGAGCGCTTCTCGCCGCCGACGTTGTTGTTGGAAAAAGCCGCAAAAGGCGAGCGGTTTTAGACGTTTCACTGTAGGAGCGAGCTTGCTCGCGAAAAACGCACAGGCAACGCTTTTATCCAGGATACCTGCGTTATCGTTGACGTTCTTCGCGAGCAAGCGCTCCTACAGTGAGTGTGGGCGCCCATTGAGGGCTTGCTTTGGGGGTGTATTTCAAGGCAGGCTCTGGGTGTGCAATATTCCCATCGCCGTGTCAGGTATTTTTTATGTCGCTACGCGTCTGCATCCTGGAAACCGATATTCTGCGTCCCGCTTTGATCGATGAGTACCAAGGCTATGGGCAGATGTTCAAGCGCCTGTTCGCCAAGCAACCGATAGCCGCCGAGTTTGTGGTCTACAACGTGGTGCAAGGCGAGTACCCGCCGGATGACGAAGTGTTTGACGCGTACCTGATCACCGGCAGCAAGGCCGATTCGTTCGGTATCGACCCTTGGATCCAGACGCTCAAAACCTACCTGCTCACGCGTTATGAGCGCGGCGACAAGCTGCTGGGCGTGTGCTTCGGCCATCAGTTGCTCGCGCTGCTGCTGGGCGGCAAGGCCGAACGTGCCAGCCAGGGCTGGGGCATGGGCACCCACGCCTACAAACTGGATGCCAAGACGCCATGGATGAGCCCCGAGGTGCCGGAGCTGACGCTATTGATCAGCCACCAGGACCAAGTCACCACCTTGCCAGAAAACGCCACCGTGATCGCCTCCAGCGAATTCTGCCCGTTTGCCGCGTATCACATTGGCGACCAGGTGCTGTGCTTCCAGGGCCATCCGGAGTTTGTTCACGACTATTCCCGTGAGTTGCTGGAAATACTTCAGACAACCCTGGGTGAAAAGGTCTACAGCAACGGCGTGGCCAGCCTGGAGCGCGACCACCACGGCGTGACCGTGGCGGAGTGGATGATGCGCTTTGTGGCGCACCAGCCTGAAGCCAAGGCTTAAAGCCAGCCCGAACGCTTGAAGCTGGCCCATAAACCGGTACAGCCCAAGGTAATAAAACCGAGCACCGCAAAATAGCCGTAGTGCCATTGCAGCTCGGGCATGTTCTGGAAGTTCATCCCGTAAATCCCCGCCACCGCCGTGGGGAACGCCAGGATCGCCGCCCACGCGGCGAACTTGCGCTGCACCACGCTCTGGCGCGAAGCCTCCAGCAACACACCGATCTCGATGGTCTGGCTGGCAATGTCGCGCAGGGTGGTGAGGTCTTCCATCTGTCGCGTAACGTGGATTTGCACATCACGAAAATACGGGCGCATGTTCTTGTCGATAAACGGGAAGCTGAGCTTCTGCAACTCTTGGCTGATTTCCACCATCGGCGCCACATGCCGCTTGAGCCGCAGGACGTCACGACGCAGCCCGTGGAGGTGCTGGATATCGCGCTCATTGAGTGAACTGCACAGCACGTTGCGCTCCAGCTCATCGATCTCGGCATGGATCGCCTCGCTCACCGGCTGGTAGTTTTCAGTGACAAAATCCAGCAACGCATAGAGTACGAAATCTTCCCCATGCTCCAGCAATAGCGGCCGCGCCTCACAGCGTTGGCGCACAAAGCCGTAGGACGCCGAGTGACCGTTGCGTGCGGTTATGATGTAGCCGTTGCCGGCAAAAATATGGGTTTCGATAAACTCCAGCTTGCCGTTCTCGCGCACCGGTGAGTAGGTGACGATAAACAGCGCGTCGCCGAAGGTTTCCAGCTTCGGGCGGCTGTGTTTTTCCATGGCGTCTTCAATCGCCAGCTCGTGCAGGTTGAACTGGCGTTGCAGGTTGTTCAGTTCCTGGGCGCTGGGTTCTTCCAGGCCGATCCACACAAAGTGCCCAGGTTTGGCGGCCCAGGCCGCGCCTTCATCGAGAGTGATATCCGAGACTTTCTTACCGGCGCTGTAGACGGCAGCCGCAACAACTCTACCCATGGTGCTGATCACTTCTTATCAAGAGGACAGATGTTGGGCAGCTTAGCCTGAATGGCGTTCCGTTGTTGCTGGCTGATATCACTGATCGTTCCCACGCTCTGCGTGGGAATGCCGCCCGTGACGCTCCGCGTCACCCTAAGCGGGCGCCTACGCGCGTTGCAGTTCGCGATCCATCTGTGCAATGCACTCATCCATCTGCGTCTGACACGTCAGCAGCAACTGAGGGATGTCATCCACCGTCAAGCCACAGGTAGGAATCGGCGGCAACGAGCGTATCAGCACACTGCCACTGTCCCAACGATTGAGCTTCATCTGCGTCACGTAATTGCTGACACACACCTGCACGATAGGCACACCGGCCGCAATCGCCATATGGAATGCGCCTTTCTTGAACGGCAACAACCCTTTGCCCAGGTTGCGCGTACCTTCCGGGAACACCCAGATTGACGTGTCCTCATGCTGCAAGGTATGCGTGGTGGTCAGCATCGCACGCCGGGCCTTGTGCGCATTGCCACGGTCGATCAACACATTGCCCGCCAGCCAGAACAACTGGCCGAACAGTGGTACCCATTTCAGGCTTTTCTTGGCGATGCAGACCGTGCGGTGGGGCACTACATTGCCGAACACAAACAAATCGTAATTGGACTGATGGTTGGCGATCACCACGCAGGTACCGGGCTTGTTGCGCAGCGAGTCGACGTCGGTCTTTACGTTCAAGCCCAGGATCCGCATGGCCGGCAACGCATAGAGGCGAGCGCAGAGACGGCTGTTGTCCGGGTTGAACGGCCTGCACACACCGACCAGCACACCCAGCACGCCAGCGATCATAAAATGCAGGCCCATCAACAACATACGCAACAGAAAAAGCATCGACACGGCCCATAGGGACAAAAGGTGGCGCAGTGTACGGATGTGCACTGTATTCGGCAATTGCCCCTACAGACGTAGGAGATAGCCGATGTTTAAGCGCATGTTTCCACATGAGCCGATAACGGCTAGCTAGAGCGGCTACGGACGTTTCACATTTATAGGTAAGAAAAAGCCCGACTCAAGGTCGGGCTCAGGCACAGCAGGTGTAGGACTTAGCTCAGGCTATGGCCCTGATCCTGGATGATTGCATCGTCCAGGGCTTCAAGCAGTGCGCGGCGCACTTTCAACTTGGTGTGCTTGTGCGCGTTCATATTGATCTTCTTCAACTGCCGCGCTGCTTCCAATGCTGCAGCGTGCAGTTCTTCGGGTGCCACCACCTTGTCGAGGAAACCGGCGTGCAAGGCGCCTTGCGGATCAAACATCTCGGCATTGATCACCGAACGCTGAAACGCCGACTTACGCAGGCGATCCCGCGCCAACTCGATACCGGCGTGGTGCATGGTCATGCCAATCGCCACTTCATTGAGGCCAATGCTGAACGCGCCTTCGACGCCAATCCGATAATCCGCCGACAACAACAGGAACGCACCCTTGGCCACCGCATGCCCAGGGCAGGCCACAATCACCGGGAACGGATGCGCCAACATCCGCCGCGCCAGGGTCGAACCCGAGGTCACCAGGCTGATTGCCTCTTTAGGGCCGGCCGTCATCACCTTCAAATCATAACCACCCGACAAAATCCCCGGCGTGCCCGTGATGATCACCACCGCCCGATCCTTCTCGGCCTGATCCAGCGCCGCATTAAACTCACTGACCACCGCCGGAGAAATGGCATTCACCTTGCCGTTGCTCAGGGTCAGGGTCGCGATACCGTCTTCGAAGTGGTAGGCAATCAACTCACTCATGACGCGGTTCCTTGTAGGGCTTGTTATAGAGGTAGATGCGCAGACGTTACTCACCACGCCCCCGCGGGTAAAGCGCCGTGACTGACTACCCAGTCAGGCTTTTGCCCCATCCCCAAGGGTAGACACCCCGCAGCAGGGCGCAGCAAGCGCTCCAGACGCGTGCCGCCGCTGCCTGAGAATGGCACAATCACCACCCCTTGCCGCGCGGTGAATGGCATAACGGTCTAACCGCATGAAAATTCTGAAAAAAACCTTTGCCATCAGAAAGGCTTTCGACTACATTAGCGCGCCTCGACAGACTGAACTGGTTTGACGAGATACGGTGAAGTGTCCGAGTGGCTTAAGGAGCACGCCTGGAAAGTGTGTATACAAGAAATTGTATCGAGAGTTCGAATCTCTCCTTCACCGCCACATTTAAACGAAAAAGCCCCGTTTTACGGGGCTTTTTTGTGCTCGCTGTATTTTGTCCCCCCATCTGTTCCCCCATCTTGTTTTCGAAGAGCTCCTTTGCTGAAAAGTCTGTCGCTGCTTTCCACCGTTGCCGTATGTGGGATTTGCATCGACTCAAGGTGCGGGCAGTCTTTTCGATCTGAACTCTGCTGCTGGGTTTCAATCTGTGCCGGGCCGTAATAGTCGCACCAGTTCATTGGGCATGACGAAAGGTTTTTTCTTATGAAATTTGAGATTTTCCAAGGGCAGCCCAATGACGTCTTGGCCAGGAGTTGAACCGTCATTATTCTCCCGTACTGGAAGTTGGTCCGCGGTGGCTGATTGTTCCGCTAGCGGCTCTTCCGTGCTTTGCATTTCGGCTGCCTGGCTGTCTGGAGGGGGGAGTTTGGGGGTGCGGGTCCACTTATGTTTCTGAGGTTTTTCAGCGGCCGGCAATGGCTTCAACGAGTGCGCATCGATCTCTTCGGCAGCACTGCTTACTTCGTGCTCCACTTTCTGAGCGGCATCAAGATGGCTGGCTGTCTCATTTTGAGCTGTTTTTTGCCGTTCGTTTTTGTCCCTGCGAATGTTGTTCGGTCCCTGGAATGAGTAATTACGGGCAGTTGGCGAAGAGTGCTTCGAGTGTTGTTTTTGCTGCCTGCGTAGATGGGCTGAGTAAGCCTTTGTGATCAAGCTCTCAAGCAGTGCGGTGGCGCTCTTGTTTTGTTCCTTGGCCATGACTTGCAGGTTAGCCTTGATGATCGTATCGAGGGTGAACGCGCATACCTGGCGGCCACTATCTTTTTTCTTCTGCCTGTCTTTCTCTTGACGCCAAGCGCTCTTCATATCACCGAATAACTCGCGTGCAGCTTGTTTCCGCTCGATATCCATACCGGCAGCCAGCATTTCTTTGTAAGACGGAAGTTCGTCCAACGGGCGCTTCTTTCTGCAGGGAAAAAGGTCATCGAAACCTTTTGCTCGTAAATAATCCACGGCCCACAAGCGTTGACTTGTATTTCCGAGCTCTAGCCAATCCAGGCCAAGGATGCGTTTGCGACCCATTCTTATTTCGCTCTACGTTGCATTCGAGCCATTATATTTCAATTAATATCGTTATTAATAACGATAAAAAATAATTTGCACAAAATAGGGTATATTTACCTAAACAATTCCAGGTGTACGTATGCTCACCGAGCTTTTATCGTTGGTTTTAGGGGTGCCTGATTCGAAGGCGAGGTTCACTCTGGCGGCGTTTTACCTACGCTACGGGTTCTCGAATACAGGGCCACTTACTGTTGCTGAGTTGGCTATTTGCCTTGGCGTGCCTACGAGAGAGTGTGCTGAGGCGCTCAGCTTGCTCTTGAAGGAGTCGGCGTTGATCGCTACAGCTGAGTCGGGGCGACGAGTCGGTTGGCAGAAAAAATCCTTCC
>NZ_BCBO01000096.1:0-109010 GCF_001320835.1 Pseudomonas sp. NBRC 111138
CGTGGCTATGCAACTCCAGTTAGCGAGCGTCATCACACCTCCCCGCGCTGCTGCACCTTACCCGGGGCTGGTCGAGCGCCTGATCACGGGACCTTACATTCACGCCACAGGACCTGACGTGGAGATTCATGGGGTACCGGCGAAGCTCGCTCGGGTGGGGCAGAAGAGGAGCGTGCCGAATCGCACTTCATTGCTCAGTCGATCCAATCGGCTTCTTCTTGCAATGCTATTCGCTCATGCAGACCGTTTTGGTGTTGTTAATTCATTCGGGAATGTAGAGCTATGCCGGCTCGCCGGTCTTGAGCAGACAAGCCTTAAACAGCGAATTAAGAAACTCATTGAAATGGGATTTATTCGACGGCACGTGCCTGGAGTCGCCAGCCCCATTTTTGCTGAAAAACTCAAAAGCAGTTATGTCCTTAACTTGAACCATCGGCAAATCACCTTGGGTGCGGACATACTCGGCTTCGTCGTGCATGAGAGTGTGGACGAGGGGGCTGATGTTGTACGGTATTTGGGGGCCGTGTGGTTTGATCTTGAACGCTGGCGGAGCTCTGCTGTTAGACATAGGCCCTCATTGTCCGAACTTCTCACGCCCGGCTCAGTTCTCCGCCTTTTTAGGCGTGCGCCCAAGCACGCGATTGAGCAGCTTGAGTTTTTTTTGAGTGGTTGCGTGACAGAACTACTTACAAAGCACTGGGAGCAGGTAGGTGTGGCTAGGTCTGACTTTGCCCTTGGTCTCCGAGATCGCATCAGCGCATTTTTTCGCACACCGATGAGGGATGTTAAGGATGGGAGTCTCATCGACGAGGTTGAGGTCATAGATTTTTTATGGGGAATGACTATTCAGTTTGCGCGTGCGTGCAAGGGGCGCTTTTCACAAATTGATGGGCTTGCCTGGTCAAGTCTGAATTTCAGACTGCTACCCAGTGATTTGCGGCTGGGGTATGCCAGTTTGGGGATGTTGATTGATGGCGCCGGTAGCGGTGGCAGGCTACTGCGGGAAGCGGGCGAACACGTTGAAACGACGGAAATCACTACGGAAGCACTTTGCCCTGCGGAGCTTAGAATGAAGGCTGGATTGCTCACACCGTCACGAGCAACAGCCGTCTAGGCGGTTATTTTTTATCGCTCCTGCCAATCCTCTGAACGAATAAGAGGAGCCCCGTTCATGAGGATCATTCGCTTAAAAGAAGTCATCGATTCGACAGGCCTTGCCCGGTCGACCGTCTACAAATACATCGCGGAAGGTACCTTCCCTAAACCGGTATCACTCGGCGAGCGCTGCGTCGGCTGGGTTGAGAGCGAAATACACGATTGGATCTTGGCACGGATCGAGGAGCGGGATATGGCTGAGACCGTTTCAGTTCGGTCTGGCCGCTTGAGTATGGCCAGCTAAAATCGACCCTGTGCGCCATGACCGGTGGAAGCCGGTCATGGCGCTTATGCTGGATAGGGCAGCACTCCTCATCGGACGTCCCCAGCAGACCGAGTAATGCTGCTCCTTATTGCTCGGATCGTTGGGAGGTCGGAATTCGGGTTGATGGCTATCAAGGCCGCAGATCGATGGTTTATCTCCGGAGTAGACGCCCTGAAGAAATTCACCATGTAACTTTGAAAACTCCTCCCACAATCCCGGTGTGGCCGAGAGAGTCATTCTCGGTGCGGGTAGTATGCTTTTACTGATACTTACTACCCGTAGGGTTCGTGGGCAGATTCATTGCAGCATCGACAAGCGCATCCTGAAGAGGGCAGGAGGCAGGTACGAAGTAACGGTAAAAAAATAAACAACAGGCTCAGGTTATGAAACTCACCAACTGAGGCGTCATAACCATGATTCGCAATCCTGACAACACCAGCTGCCAACCGCTTCGTCATCCCGACAACACCAATCTCCACTTGCACTACGACGACACCTTTGAAGGCCTGCCCGTGATGATCGAAAAGGGGCCTTTCATCCGGGAATATCTGTCCAGTCTCAAGGAAACCATCGAGTTGGCCATAGCCCAGTATCCGAGGGTGTTGGCATTCAGAGCGGATCTCAGACTGCCCCGGGGGATTGATCTGCCTGACTACGCCAATACGAATCAGGTCATCAGCAAATTCTTCGAGTCCTTCAGGAGGAAGATCCAGTACCACCAGGAAAAGGTACGTGAGCGCAATCAGTACGCTCGTGACTGCAAGGTTCGCTACGTCTGGTCGAGGGAGGTCGGTCAGGGGGGCAAACAGCACTACCACGTGCTGATCCTCTTGAATCGAGATGCTTACTACACGATGGGGCGGCTCGGTTCAGAGAGGGCGAACATGATCAGTCGCATGGAGGAGGCCTGGGCTGGTGCGATGGGGATGTCAGTCAACCAGGTAAGAGGGTTGGTGCATATTCCAGAGAGTGCTGAATACCGAATCGATCGGTATGTCCGTGGTGGTGAAGATGAACTGCCAGCGCTTTTCTGTCGTGCCAGCTACCTGTGCAAGGCGGCTACGAAGTCTTACAGGGATCGCCAGCGAGGCTTCGACACTAGCCGAGGATGACATCGCGACTAGGGCGTGTTCTGCAGGGTGCGACAGTTATTCGAACTGATGATGGACAGAGTGTGCACTGGTTGGGTTACGCAATTATAAAGTTGGTCAAAAAATAAATGCTGAAGTGAAGCCAATAAGGGGCGAATGCCCCTTATTGTCAGGCTTCCCAAGCCGACAGCGCTTTCAGTGGTCCGGCAATGCTCAGGATTGTTATTGCAACAGATAGCCCATCGGCTGGTCATCTTTGTCGAAGCAGAGGATGGTTTCACAGTGGCCGCCTAGCTGGTCGGCATTCGATTCACTCACCGAAGGCAGGTACTTACCCAGTTCTGCAATAGGGACTTTTTTGCTGTTGATGTAACAGTCATCATCCATACGCGGATTGCACCAGGCGGTTTTGACTTCTGGCCGACCGGATTGGGGAGTAGAAGAAGTCTTCGCTGCTGCTGATGCAGCTCCGCCCTTCTCCTGATTCCACGCTGCCCAACCACCGATGTAACGCTTATCGAAAGTCGAAACCAGCTCATTGTCCGGGACACCTGCATCTAAGTAGAACTTCATCAGTAGGCTGCCCGCTTCCGCGTATGAAACTTGACGGGTGGCGTCGATGCGGTAGGCGACTGGCTTGCCATCAGAGCTACTGCCTATGCGATACCAGATGGAGAGCTGAAACGGAGTGTCCTCTTTCCAGTTACCTACCTCTGCACCCTGGATTCGACAATTTCCACGCTGGCACATGCCATTGACTTTATTGGTGACGCTGGCGTTCTGCTGGCGTTGAGCATCCCAGAGGTCCACGTACCGCGTGCCGCTGAGCCAGGTACAAAAGAGCATTGGTTGACCCGTCGCTGCTGGGCGGGTGACGCATGGAATCGCTTCCGGGAGGTTGTGGGTCGATTTCTCGTCGGGAAAGAAAGCCGCTGTACCTTGGTACGCGGAGATTTCAGCTTTGGCGTGAGCACAGGACGCGAGAAGAAGGATGCTGAGGATACGTTTCATGGTTTATTTCTTACATATGACGGGTTTGACGAGAGGGCTGAGCAAAGCTGCTATTTCTTGTAAACAACCTTGAGCCGCTTGTTGACGTAGTCCTTGATGATTTCGTAGTCGGGATTGTACGTAACGAGCGTATGACCTACGCCTGCTGCAGCCGTTAATGTCGCTATGGTCAATGTTGCAGGTGTTGTCAGGACGGTGAATACGGCGCCGAGTGCACCGCCTTGTACCACTGCACTTTTCACATCGCTTTTGACTCGACACTTCAGCCCCTGGCTTTCAATCTTGGTTTCAACCAGTTTGATACCTGTCATGAAATTGCCCCTGAGACCATGGATCTCGAAGGACGCTTTACTTTTCACGAGACCTTCAATCTGCGCTTCATTCAGACCTGTTACGACGATCATGGTTTTTCTGAGCTCCCTGCATGAGGTGGTGGATTGGAGAAGAAGTCGAATATCAATCTTTTGAGGTGAGTGTCGGTTTGAGAGGTCCTTCATGTCAGGGGGAAGGCCTTCTGTTGGGTCTGCTCAATGTCACAGAGGTGCGAAAATGGGTCGTAAATACCGTGGTTGTCGAAGCATCATAACGCGACGATTTTCGCCATGGCAAGAATCTCTGCAAACCACGATAAAGACGGTGACCTGGTAGCGCTTGGTGCGGTAGTGCGTGTGCGGCGACTACGGCATACGCTGTCGCAAGAAGCCTTGGCAGATGCTGCTGGGATTGATCGTTCCCACATGGGGAAAATTGAGCGGGGGGAGAGAAATGTTACTTTTTTGAACATTCTCCGAATTGCTACTGCGTTGAAATGTAAGCCGTCAGATTTGCTTTTCGAGGCAGGCTTATGATTTCGTCAATAGAGTTTAGAACCTCATGAGTGGACACTCTGTTTAATGTTTGTTGGGGGCGGTTGCTTTGCTCAGGATGGTCTTGGATTCGCAGATCAAGCAGTATCGAAGCATGATTCATGCTCCTGGTAAAAGCGGCCATGTGCATGGCCGCTGACGGTTACTTGGAATATTTCAGGTGGGTTTGCCCCGACTGGCGGAAATTAGTCTGAGCAAGCGACTCAGGATTCAGCAGGCCAGCACCAGGGCCAGTAACAGCGGTGGAAAGCGCAGCATGAGCAGAATATTCAGCACTAGCACCCCGGCGGCGGCAAGCGCGCCGACGAATATGAACAAGCAGAGCAGGAACCTCAGTAGGGTCATAGCGGATCTCCAAGAGCTTCTGCCTGGCTGATGTACTCAGTACAAACAGGTTTGATTCATCGAGCCTGCGAGGCGAGAGTTTCCAGCTTGCCCCCCAGAGTGTTGGGAACTGGCGGCGATTCACCCTGGCTAGAGTTGCTCGCGGGCTCCGAGTTTGCGAAGAACTCCTCGATCACGATGTGACTGTCCTCCTCGCAATCTTCGAAGGCTCCGTTGCCGAAACCCCTACTAGCCGCGTTATCCAGTGCCGTTTGGTCAAAACCTGCTGCTTGTCTCTGTGTATCGAGCTCGCTCGCCTTTTGCAGCGCTTCGGTCATATCCATACCATTACGTACCGTAAGATCGACGTAGAAGATCGGCGTGCCGTGGCTTTGCCTGGTGGATTTACCTCGCAGGCGCAGCTCCAGTGGCAGGCAAGCCAGCCGATTACCTGAGATGGCCTGGAAGTAATGCAGTCGAGCGGCCAGGGTGCGGATGCTGTTGAATCCGGTGGTGCGGAACACAAAGCTACCCAACGAATCCTCATCACCGATGATCACATTCAGTCGTCCGTAAGGTTTGCAGGCACCGCCTTTGGCCAGTGGGCAGGCATCGGGCGAAGGGCAGGGCAGAGACTGTATGCCGTCCTGGGTAGTGCGCTTGCAGGTTTCACCATTGCCCACGCACAACGGTCGCCCGGACTGCCGGTCGAACAGGGTGTAGTCGGCCCGGAAATTCAGCTCCGGTTTGTTGAACAATAGGCGTATAGGAATATTGCGCAGCTTGTCTTCCTTACTCTGGCGCAGTTCGTCGTTGAGTGGGTGTAGCAGCCAGCCATCCCTACTTTGCACCTGGGATGTGATGGTGAACTGATCATCTTTCTCCGGCAGGCGTTTACCGTTTTTCTCAACGACTTTGCCGATGGAGATTCGTCCGAGCACGGGCGGTGTCAGGGCTAAGCCTTTCAACATGATGGTTCTCCTGGAAATGAAAAAAGGCCAGCCACGCAGCGCGAACTGCGTGGACTGGCCAAGGGGAGGGAAGTGAGGAATAGCTGAGTCAGTTGATCAGGAAGCGGCGACTGCCTTCCTTGGTTTTGGCGTAGCGGACCTGCAGGTAAGGTTTCTCTTGCAGTAGGCGTTCGACATCAAGCACGGTGCTGTCCTTGGATTTCTTCCAGCTGATGTAACCGCTGGAAAACTCCGCTCGGGTGGCCTCGCCCATGGCCTGCAGCAGTATCTGCTTGAGCTGGGCCTCGCGCGTTTCCTTCTCGCCGATGGACTGGCGAACGGCCTTGAGTTCCAGGTAGGCCGCTGCTAAACCGGCGCGACTGCTGAAGTCGACGGTCTGGCCGTTGTCTTCTGGGTACAAGCAGCGCAAAGCTGCTTCAGCCGATGCGCTACCGTCGGCCGGTGGCGGGGTATCGGTTTCCACGTAGGTCCAGAACTTGCGCTCCAGTTCGATCAGGCGAGCGATCATTTGCTCGTCACGCTCGATGCGATGGATTTCCAGGTGCTGACCGCCCAGCAGTACCGCCACATCCGCGGCTTGCTTGCCAGTGACGGCGAGCTGGTGCATCACTTGAAGCTGCACATACTCGGGGACGCCGTCCTTCCAAAGGCGTGCCCCATTTATGCCGGCGGTTTTGCATTCGAGGATCTGCACGTCATCTGCGCCAATTACCTCGCGGTCGATGTTGGCGAGCATCCAGGGCAAATCGGGACTCGGATGCTGCAGCACGGCGTTGATCCGTCGCACCTTGTTCTTTGTGAGCTTGCTGTAGTGCCAAGCGACAATGGGCTCCAGCACATTGCCCCAATAGGCTGGGCTTTCTTCATCATGAGGATTTATCTTCGGTAACGTTGCATCGCGACCAGTCTTTTCAAGCCATAGTTCCAACTGCGACTTGTACGGGTTGAGCCCAACCGCAGCGCTTGCATCGGAGCTACCGATGCCTTGTTTACGCACTGCGAGCCAGTCCTCACGCGGCAGCTCTTTAGTGCTGATCAGGCGAAGGGCAGGGCGGGGCTTAGGAGGACTACTATTCAATGAGGTTGCTTTCATCGTGTTCACCTGCAGGCATAAATACGCCCGACCAGCACAAGGCTGACCGGGCGTGGCGATTGACGAGAAGGGTTAAGCTGCGAGACGCAGGGCTGCATCCAGGGCGCGTTGCTTGATCTGCGCACCCTGACCAAACCACGCCGAGTCCATGCGGTACTCATTGCTACGTGCGCGGCGCTCATGATCGACGTACTCCGTCACCGCATTGAGCAAGCCCCAGGCGGTGCCGCGTGCCGACTCGAGCTGGCTGCCCCGACCACGGCCTTCATACAGCTCTTGCACCTTGCGCAGGGCGCGTTCGTTGGGTAGTTGCTCCGGTAGTTGATTGCTCGGATTGACCTCACACAACACCGACATGAAATATCCAAGAGCCTCATGCCACTGGACCTTGCGTTCAGCGAGATGGCGCATGCGGTACATGAACTCGTCCCAACCGGAGACGGCTATGCCGAGTTGCTTCTTCACTGCCTTCGCATCGAAGCGGGTATTGTGCGGCACCTTGATTGCACGAGATGAACCGTCCAGGGCTATCGTCAAAGTGTTGTTGCATACCACGCGCACGGTGGTGGGTGTTGCCGTAGTGGCCAGGGTGCCATCGCAGGACGTGGCTAGCAGCAGGTAGCCGTTGACCTGATCGTTTCCTTTCAGGGCAGCGCCTTGTCCGGTGCGCGCCAGTGCCCAGAACTTGCGCCCGCCTTTGAGTACCCCCGCAGTCTCTAGCTCGTAACCGGAGACCTCGGTGAGGTCACGATAAAACTCCAAAACTTCCCGAGGCTGCACGGTGTGGTAGCGCTGGGAAACCACCGACAGCGGTGCTTTGGTGTCCGAACGGTAGAGCACCTTTTGCTCGGGGAAGGAGTGGATGCTGCCGAGATGGCCGACAGTATCGGCTTTGAAGTGAACGGGGCTT
This sequence comes from Pseudomonas sp. NBRC 111138, assembly GCF_001320835.1. NCBI lineage: Bacteria > Pseudomonadati > Pseudomonadota > Gammaproteobacteria > Pseudomonadales > Pseudomonadaceae > Pseudomonas > Pseudomonas sp. NBRC 111138. Next base: position 7,687 of record NZ_BCBO01000096.1, read on the forward strand.
TCTTGGATTGCCCAGTCCATCCCAGCTTCGCGTTGCCAGATTTCGATGGGTTGTTTCTGCGTGAGCTGATTACCCAGGCCATGCCAGGGAGTTGCGCCTGCGTAGGCCATAGTTTCGACGAAATGAGCCATGGTTGTGATTCCTTTAGGTGCATGCCGGCATAAAGCGCCGCGCAGAGCGCAGCACCGTCCGGACGATATGGATAGAAAAGGTGTGGTCCTGCCAGATCAGGCCGGCAGGTTGAAGCGGTGGCCACATAGCAAGCAGAGGTTGTGGGCCAGGACGTGGCGATCGAGCGACTCACCCAGTTGTGCGCCCAGCGCACAACCGCCAACTCCGCCGGCCAAGCCACCGAGGATGGCACCCGATACCGAACCGAGTGTGATACCGACAGGTCCAGCGATAGCGCCGATGAGCGCACCAGCCTGACCACCTGCTAGAGCTGCGCTGACGCCACGGGCGGCACCGCCCACGGTGCCGATGGCTGCCCCGATTTTCATAGCGTGATGGAAAGAGGCAACTTTGGGGGAATGACAGCGAGGGCACTGCAATGACATAGAGCGAACCTTCTTGGTGATAGTGTCATAGCAGTTATGTAGGACTGAGATTTTTTTGAATTGGATAGCGCTGTCGCAAACCGCTCGCTCTCAACGTAAATATTTTGTGATCGTTTGATGTTGCAATGATGCAATTGTAGTGGCGTTGTGCCTCTAAAAATCTCATGAAGCCCGCTCAATCGGCTTCTTATAGACCTACTTCACTCAGACTGAGTGTTTTGCTGCTGCTTGTGCGTTTAAGGTGATTTTGCAAGGAAGTAATAAAAAACTGAGGCAGGCAGAATGAAGCTGGATTATGAGCGACCATTGATGGCTTATGCGTATCTAGCCCAGTCGGGTGCGCAGAACGCCGCCGCTTTCCAGCCACGAATGCCTAATCAAACCCAGTAATCGCTGATCGTCTTTAGCGCGTGCAGATTGCGGCTCAGACAACCAAGCGTAATAACCACTGGGATGGACTTTCAGCGTCAGGCAAAGCCGTCGAATGGAATAGTCGCCCGCTCGCTGCTTGATAAAGGCGTACTTCAACCGCACTCCTTGGCAAAGTACGCGGCGGCCTTTTTTAAGATGTCTCGCTCTTCGGTGACCCGCTTGAGTTCGGCTCGCAGACGCCGCAGTTCCGCGTGCTGATCGTCGTCTTGCTGCCGTTCTGTCTGAGGTTTGCTGTAGCGCTTTATCCAGGCATAGAGGCTATGCGTCGACACGCCAAGACGCGCCGCCACATCAGCGACAGGCAGCTTCTTTTCGGTCACTTGATTGACCGCTTGGATTTTGAATTCTTCGGGATAACGTGGGTTGCTCATGGCACCTCCTGATTGGCCTCAGTTTAAGGCAAAGAGGTGTCTACGAAACCCGGGGTGATTCAACCAAAGTCTAATGGAGATGACAGTCATGGATGTAGGTTCAGTAGGCTGTAATGCCTAGCTTAAGAGCTGGACATTCTTAGTTGGCTGACCCCCTGATTTTCCCCTATTCTCTCACTCTTCAAGACAGGGTGCATGATATGCCTGAAGAGATAATGACCCTTAAGGAAGTGGCCGAGTACCTCAAACTCGCGGAAAAGACGGCCTACCGCCTTGCTGCTGAAGGAAAAATTCCGGGCTTCAAGGTAGGGGGCAGTTGGCGGTTCCGAAAGGTTTCCATCGAAGACTGGATTGATCTGCAAACGACCAAAAGTCGCATTTGAATTGGAGTGGACAAGCTTTGTTACTGGACAACAGAAATAACGGCCATGTAGGAAACTCGCTGCGTGAAAACCTCGCCGCAGGGTCGAAGCTATCCGTGCTTTCAGGCCTGTTCACCATCTACGGCTTTTCTGCCCTAAGGAAAGAGCTCTCCCGCATCGATGGCGCAAGATTGCTGCTGTCTGGCTGGGACAGCATATCTCTTCAGGCGCTCATCGGGTTGGATGCCGACCTGCGTCTCGTGAACCAGCTCGACCAGAAGCGCATCGCCAGGGAATGCGCCAAATGGCTCGCCAGCAAGGCCGAGGTCCGGTCAGCCAACGCGGCCCAGAATATGTTCCTTGTTGAAGACGGCAGCCAGGGCAGTTTTGCCGTTCACGGCAGCTCTGCCTTCACCCCCACCGGGCTGGGAGAGGTGCAGTCCGATACCCCGCTGATGAATACCGGCATCAACGAGCCAGAAACGACCAAGCAGCTACTGTCCTGGTTTAACTCTGTCTGGGCAGATGCCCCTAAAGCCCGAGACATCAAGGACGAGCTCCTTGAGAAACTGGAGTTCATTGCCGCCGACCAGCCGGGCGACTTCATTTATTTCCTGACGCTCTACAACATTTTTAAAGACTTCCTCGATGATATCGACGAAGACAGCATTATTAAGACAAAGACTGGGTTCAAGGACACCCTTGTCTGGAACAAGCTTTACAAGTTCCAAAAGGACGGCGTGCTGGGTGCTATCGACAAGCTGGAGAAGCACAACGGCTGCATCATCGCCGACAGCGTCGGTCTGGGTAAGACCTTTGAAGCGTTGGCCGTTATCAAGTACTACGAGCTGCGCAATGACCGTGTGCTAGTGCTGTGTCCGAAGAAGCTTCGGGATAACTGGACGATCTATACCGTCAACGACAAGCGCAACCTTCTTGCGCAGGATCGCTTCAATTATGACGTCCTGAACCATACCGACCTGTCTCGTACGAAAGGCAGTTCCGGCGAGATCAATCTCGAAACCCTGAACTGGGGAAATTACGACCTCATCGTCATCGATGAGTCGCATAACTTCCGCAACAACAATCCCACCAAAGGCACCAAAAACCGCTATAGCCGCCTGATGGAGGACATCATCCAATCAGGCGTGAAAACCAGAGTGCTGATGCTCTCCGCCACGCCAGTGAACAACCGCATGAACGACCTGAAAAATCAGGTCGCCTTCATCACCGAGGGGCGCGACGATGCCTTTATCGATGTCGGCATCAAGAATGTGGAAAGCACGTTGCGCCTGGCGCAGAAGCAGTTCAACCAGTGGGTCAAGCAGCCGCCTGAAAACCGCAGTGTGGCATCCTTGCTGGATACGATGAGCTTCGACTATTTCAAACTGCTCGATATCGTCACCATTGCGCGTTCCCGCAAGCATATTCAGAAATACTACGGCACGGCAGATATCGGCGAGTTCCCTGTGCGACTGCCACCACAGAACATCTATGCCGATCTCGATTCAACGCACGAATTTCCGCCGCTGAAGGAAGTAAACAAGACGATCCGCAGGCTTTCACTGGCGGGCTACTCGCCCATGAAATTCGTCCGGAACGATAAGAAGGATGAGTACGCCCGTCGCTATGACAACGCTGTTGGCGACGGCAAGGGCATGTTCAAACAGGTTGACCGGGAGGAGAGCCTGATCCACCTGATGCGGGTAAACCTGCTCAAGCGCATGGAAAGCTCAATCAACTCTTTCACGCTGACCTCGCAAAAGCTTCTCGCACAAGTGGAAGTGTTGTTACGGAAGATTGACGCCCATGAAAGCGGCGATATTGAAGCCTTGAATATCGAGGATATTCACGATTTTGAAATGGATTCGCCTGAGCTTGAGCCCTTCATGATCGGCAACAAAACACGCGTCCTCCTCCAGGATATGGATCTCATCCGGTTCAGGCAGGAGCTTGAGGCGGACAGGATTTTCTTGACCACTATCGTCGAATCCGCGCAAGCCGTGGACGAACATCGCGATGCCAAGCTGGAAAAGCTTAAAGAGGTCATTGCCAAAAAAGTCCGGGAGCCTCTCAACCCCGGAAACAAGAAGGTCATCGTCTTCACGGCCTTTGCCGATACCGCGAAATATCTCTATGCCAAACTTGTCGGCTGGGCGCAGGACGAGCTCGGAATCCACAGCGCCCTCATCACGGGTGGTGGCACCAACAAGACGACCCTGGCCGGAGCGGGCTCGGATCTGAACAATCTCCTGACGGCTTTCTCTCCTGTATCGAAAGAGCGCGGAAAGATCGATCCCGACGCCAAGGCTGAGATTGACCTACTGATTGCCACCGATTGCATCAGCGAGGGGCAAAACCTTCAGGACTGCGACACGCTCATCAACTACGATATTCACTGGAACCCTGTACGGATCATCCAGCGTTTTGGCCGCGTTGACCGCCTGGGCTCGAAAAACACCAAAATTCAGCTCATAAACTTCTGGCCAAATATGGAGCTAGACGAGTACATCAATCTTGAAGCCAGGGTGGCAGGCCGCATGATGCTTCTGGACGTCTCGGCTACTGGAGAGGAAAACGTCATTGACGCCAACGCCCAGGAAATGAACGACCTGGAGTATCGCCGCACGCAGCTTCAGCAGCTCAAAGATGCCGTGGTCGATCTGGAAGACATGGCGGGCGGCGTCTCCATTACGGACTTAACCCTGAACGACTTTCGCATGGATCTTTCAGGCTACATGAAGAAGGGCTTGCACAAGCTGGCACAGGCTCCTCACGGCCTTTATGCCGCCGTTACCATAGATGCCAATCTCAAAGCGGATGGCCTCAAGCCCGGCGTAATATTCTGCTTGAAGAGCATCAGGGATGGTCATCGGGCCGTCCAGGTGGATGAAAACTACCCCTTGGCACCATATTTCTTGGTTTATGTCTCGGATGAAGCTGTTGTCGAGCTCAACTTCACGCAAAGCAAGAAGGTTCTCGACCTCCTGAAGAAACAGGGGCTCTCAGCAACATCCATTGATAGGGAGGCTGCTGGGCAGGTAAACGACCGTACAAGGAATGGTTCCGACATGGAACAGTACCAGCAGCTGCTGGCAGTCGCGGTAGATAGCATTGCAGGCAAGAGCGAGGAGAAGGGCGTACAAAGCCTCTTTACTAGAGGCGGTACGGTACTGACCGCTACCAGCAGCCAGGGCATTGAGGATTTTGCAGTTGTAACCTACCTCATCATCACGGACGCTCCGTAAGGCAAAGGAAACGCTATGTCGCCAGGTACACTGGAAGCCTTCATTGACCATCTTTCAATTCCCAGATCCTGTGAATTGAACAAACCCGTTTTTAAGAAACTCTTTCTTGAAAACGGGGTGCTGGACATCGCCGATAAAACGGCCCTGAAGGACGACGTTGATAAGATCCGCTGGCTCTACACCCTAAAAGCCGCGACTATCAACGTCGCTGCGTATGTTGATAGCGAGCGCGACTTCTCTGAAATCGCAGTTCTCCAGGTGGATCTGACATCGACTAAACGGTTGAAGCGAATTGCGACCTTCATGCAGCGGTCGATCCCATACCCGCTCATCCTGCTGTTCACCCATGAAAACCAGATCTGCCTCAGCCTGTCCGACAAGCGCATCAACCAGGCGGACAAGGAAAAATGGGTCGTCGAAGACCCCCTTTATACGGATTGGATAGACCTTGCCATGCCAACAGCGACGCAGGCAACCTTTCTGGAAGACTGTAATATCAACAGCTTTTCCTTCACCAATTTCCTTAGTTTCTATAAAAGTCTTACTGAGCGTGTCATAGCTATTAGTTGTGCTGCTCATAGCGGACATTATGAGCGGGGGGCAGCAGAAGGCGAAGGTACGAGACCACGCGAGGGCCGATTAGATCGGCTCCGCGAATTTGAAAGGCTCACCCTGCAAAAGACAGAAATCGCCAATAAGCTGAAGAAAGAACGGCAGATGGGGCGACAGGTTGAGCTGAATACCAAGATCAAACAGATTAATGACGTAATTGAAAAAATTAGAGAGAGCATTTAATGAGCAAGCCCGCTATTGATTTGGTTACTCTACAGGACGGTGAAAGCGCGAACATCGTCAACGAAAATATTGAACAGCTTAAAAGCATATTCCCTGAGGCCTTCGGAGAGGGTGGGGTGAATTTCGATACGCTACGACAACTTCTGGGTGATGCCGGGGCTGTTGACGAAGGCGAAGAAAGGTATGGTCTTAGTTGGCACGGAAAGAAAAAGGCTCGTCAGATTGCACTAACGCCATCGACGGGCACGTTATTGCCTTGCCCGGAGGAAAGTGTCGATTGGGATACGACTAAAAACCTAATTATTGAAGGCGATAATCTTGAGGTGTTGAAGCTCCTGCAAAAGAGCTATGCTGGCAAGGTCAAAATGATATTTATTGATCCGCCATATAACACTGGAAATGAATTCATATATCCCGATAATTTTCAGGATAATCTAGATACATATTTGCAGTATACTGGGCAGAAAGACAGCGATGGCTTGAAAGTGTCCAGCAATACTGAGGGCTCTGGTCGATTTCACACCAATTGGCTCAACATGATGTATCCAAGATTAAAGCTATCAAAGTCGTTGCTGCAAAACGATGGCGCAATATTTATATCCATTGACGATAGTGAAGCACCGAGATTGAGAATGCTTTGCGATGAAGTGTTCGGCGAAGAGAATTTCATTACCAACATCATTTGGCAGCATAGTGTTCAGCCAAAAGGCTACTCCGGAATATTTTCCGTGCATCATAATCATATATTGATGTATAGAAAGTCGGAGGACTTTGAGCTGATGTCCCTTGAAAGAACGGACGAGGACAATAAAGCTTACTCAAACCAAGATAATGATCCAAAGGGGGATTGGCGAACGGGCGATGTTAGAAACGCTCTGTATAGGAAAAATCTTAAGTATCCAATTACAACTCCGTCCGGAAAGATAATTAATCCTCCTGATAACGGATGGCGATGGAGTAAGGAGACTCTTAGTAGCAAAATTGCTACGGGAGAGATATTCTTCAGTGAAGACGAAACAAGAATTATCAGAAAAATCTACCTCGCTGACCTTGATGGGCGTACGCCAGAAACAATTTGGTTTGCAAAAGACTCTGGAACCACCAGGTCAGGCGTAAAAGAGCTAAAAGCCACCTTTGAAGGTGAGGTTCCTTTTGATACGGTAAAGCCTACAGAGCTAATAAAGCGAATGATGAAAGTATCTGGCGTTAACGCAGGAGATATTGTTCTCGATTTTTTCGCGGGCTCTGGAACTACCGGTGCAGCTGTTTTTGATACCGAACAGTCTAGGTTCATATTGGTGCAGTTACCAGAAGAAATCGATGAGAGCAAACCTCATGGTATTACTGCCAGAAAGCTTGGTCTGTCAAAAATTTCGGATGTCACAAAAGAGAGACTAAAGCGCTGTTCGGTTAATAAGTCTCCCTCTAATGCAGGATTTAAAGTTTTCAAACTTTCAAGCTCCAACATCCGTGCATGGAGCCCGGATCGTACCGATCTCGAACAGACGCTACTTTCTCATCAGGAGCACTTGATTGAAGGGCGTACCGAGCAAGATGTTCTTTATGAGCTTCTAATCAAGCGCGGCATCGATCTGGCTGTGCCAATCGAAAGCAGGAATGTATCCGGCAAAGAAGTCTACAGCATTGGTTACGGTGTATTGTTCGCGTGCCTTGATGAGTCTATCACCCGGGCCGATGTTGAAAATATTGCCCAGGGAATTCTCAAATGGTACGGAGAGCTGAGTCCGTCCTCAGATACGCATGTCTTTTTCCGCGACAGTGCATTCAGTGATGACATAGCGAAGACCAACATGGCAGCCATTCTGGAACAGAATGGCATTACCCATGTTCGCAGCTTGTAAGGAGTGTCACTGATGAAGCTGCATTTTGAAGACAATCTTGACTATCAGATGGCGGCAATAGAATCCGTCGTCAGCCTTTTTAAAGGGCAGGAAATCTCGCGCTCGGAATTCACGGTTACCTATCGTACAGAATCTGGGCCACAGTCCTCACTTGGTCTGGCGGAAAATGAGCTTGGTGTTGGTAATCGCCTGCAATTGGTTGATGAAGAGCTTCTCGATAATTTACATGCTATCCAGCTCGCTAACGGTTTACGCCCTGCTGGTAACCTCGCCAGTGGAGACTTCACGGTAGAAATGGAAACGGGCACAGGTAAAACCTATGTTTATCTGCGCACGATATTTGAGCTGAATAAAAATTACGGCTTTACAAAGTTTGTAATTGTCGTGCCTTCTGTTGCGATTAAAGAAGGCACGAATAAAACGCTTAAAATCACGCGCGACCATTTCGAGAATTTGTATCCCAAAGCGAAAGGCTACGAGTATTTTCTCTACGACTCATCTAAGCCCGGGCAAGTGCGTAGTTTCGCCACCAGTTCCAATATCCAGATCATGGTGACTACTGTTGGCGCTATCAACAAAAAGGAAGTCAACAATCTCTATAAAGAACATGAAAATACGGGCGGCGAAAAGCCCATAGACCTGATAAAGGCCACCAGCCCGATCATTATCGTGGATGAACCGCAAAGCGTGGATGGTGGTCTGCAAGGGCAGGGTAAAAAGGCTTTGGACGCCATGAACCCACTTTGCACACTGCGTTATTCGGCAACGCATGTCGATAAGCATCACATGGTTTATCGTCTAGATGCGGTTGACGCTTATGACCAGGGCCTGGTCAAACAGATTGAGGTTGCCTCCCTCCAGATCGAGGGCGGTAACAACAAGCCTTATATAAAGCTCGAATCCACTCATAACCGTAAAGGTTCGATCACTGCAAAAATCGAAATCGATGTGCAGCGTGGGCAAAAAATCAGCCGCGAGACACTGACAGTTGAAGATGGTGACGATCTGGAGCAGATTGCTAATCGTGCCATTTACGAAAACATGCAGATTGGCACGATCACTTGTGGCAAGAACAACGAGTCTATTCAGATCAAGGCACCGGGAATCGACGAGACTCTGCGCCCTGGTGACGCCGCAGGCGGCGTTAGCCCTGATGAGATTAAGCGTCTGATGATCCGCCGGACAATCAAAGAGCATCTCGATAAGGAGCTGACCTTTGCTGCCAACAAGCAGCCTATCAAGGTCTTAAGCCTGTTCTTCATCGATAGCGTTGAGCATTATCGTCAGTACGACGAAGATGGCCAAGCAGTCAAAGGCAAATATGCCACGATGTTTGAAGAGGAATATACCAAGCTCGCAAACTCCAGCGACTACCAAAGCCTCTTCAAGGAAATTGACCTGGAGACAAATGCTTCCGAAGTCCATAACGGTTATTTTTCCATCGATAAGAAGGAAAGGCTCGTAGATACTGCGGAAAATAACCAGGCCGGTCGTGATAACTCTGAGCGTGCCTATAACCTGATTATGCAGGAGAAAGAGAAACTGTTGAGCTTCGATACCAAGCTCAAATTCATCTTCTCTCACTCTGCTCTGAAAGAAGGCTGGGACAACCCGAACGTCTTCCAGATTTGCGCATTGCGCGATATGGGTTCGGAGCGGGAGCGCCGTCAGACAATCGGGCGAGGCTTGCGCCTTTGCGTCAACCAGGACGGGCAGCGCTTGCGCGGGGCTGACATCAATACGCTGACAGTCATTGCGACTGAGAGCTATGAAGAGTTTGCCGAAAATCTTCAGAAGGAAATTGAAGAAGATACCGGCATCCGCTTCGGCATCGTTGAGTCTCACCAGTTTGCGACGGTGCTAATAATCGACGATAACGGCGAGGCGGCACCACTCGGCGTGGGCCAATCTGAAAAGATTTGGAAATTCCTGAAAGCTGAGGGCTTTGTTGATGCCAAAGGCAAGGTTCAGGACTCGCTTCGCACGGCCCTGAAGGATGGCAGCTTTAAGCTACCAGACGATATCAAAGCTGATCTTGGCAGCAAGGCGGAGATAGCCGAAGAAGATATCCAGGGCATTCTTAAGAAACTGGCAGGCAAGCTCGATATCAAAAATGCGGATGACCGCAGAATTATTTGCACCCGCGAGGCCGTTCTTCAGAGCGAAGCATTCAAGGCGCTCTGGGAGCGTATCAAGTACAAGACCACATACCGGGTTGACTTCAACAACGATAAGCTCATTACCGATTGCGCAAAGGCTATTCTGGACTGCCCGCCCATCACCAAAACTAGGGCGCAATTCCGGAAAGCTGACATCGCGATTGGCAAGGGCGGTGTGACATCAGAAGAGACATTCAAATCCGGCTTCACCACTATTCATGAAAATGACATCGAACTTCCGGACATTATCACCGACCTCCAGGACAAGACTCAGCTCACCCGCGGCAGCATTGTCAAAATCCTTAAAGAGAGCCATCGTCTGCAAGATTTTGCCCGCAATCCGCAACAGTTCATCGACTACGCGTCAGAGGCTATTAACCGCACCAAGCGATTGGCCCTGGTCGATGGTATCAAATACAGCAAAATCGGCGATGAACACTTCTATGCGCAGGAGCTTTTCCAGCAGGAAGAGCTGAAAGGGTATTTGAAGAATACCTTGGAAGCGCAGAAGTCAGTCTACACACACGTCGTCTATGACTCGGCAGGCGTAGAGAAGACCTTCGCCGAAGATTTGGAAAAAAATGAAGCCGTAAAGGTGTACGCGAAGCTGCCGTCCTGGTTCAAAATTCCAACACCACTTGGCACCTATAACCCGGACTGGGCGGTGGTCGTCGAAGATGAAGGCCAGGAAAAACTGTACTTCGTGGTAGAAACCAAAGGCAGCACATGGTGGGGCGATCTGCGCCATGTCGAGGGTGCTAAAATAAAATGCGGTGAAAGGCATTTTGAGGAAGTCGCCAATGACGACAACCCTGCACAGTACATACGTGCGGTTGATGTCAATGGCATGATGTCGCACATTGATCAGGACTAACATTCAGAAAAATCTGCTGAAAACGCTCATGGAAACACCTCAATCGAAGCATTTCGATTGAGGTGTTTTTGTGAACCACTTACGGTTGAGTGATCTACCTGCGAGATGTCCCCATTGGTGGTTTATCCCTGATTCACCCGAGGGTAACCATTTCAGGCGGAAGAAGCAGGCTACAGGTAACCCAACTCTGCCAGTGATACACAGCCCTCACAGGCCACGACGATATGATCAAGCGTCCGTGTGCCCACCATATTGAGGGCATCTTTTAACTTGATGGTCAGCTCGCGGTCTGCCCGGCTTGGTTCTGGATTTCCTGATGGATGGTTGTGGATCAATATCACGGCTGCTGCGTTGTGCTCTAAGGCCGTCTTGACTACCTCCCTTGGGTACACGCTGGCGCTGTCCAGCGTGCCTCGAAAAAGCTCCCTAAAGGCAATTACTCGGTGCTGGGTATCGAGCAGTAGCAAAGCAAAGACTTCGTAGTCATGGTATTGCAGTAGGTTTGAAGGTGAGCAAATACGTGTCTGGGTTCAGTCAACGCTCGGCCTTTAGAGAGACGACTCATAGCGAGTTGTTGAGCCATCTGCAGAATATCAGCTTCGGTAACTGGTGACTCCATGACGTAAGTGCCGGATTTTTCTCCGGCTCTGAGTTTATGGTATTTCATTAATAAGCTCCTGATAGCAGGTGCATGGTGTGAATCAGCACGCATAAAAAATTTGTAGTAATGAAGGTGCGGATTCATCCGGAAGTTGGTCTGTTTCTAGTTGCGAACACTGAATGCGTATCCGCAATGCAAACACTGGTGGTTATCTAGAAACTTCTCATCAGTTTGTTCTCCGATCGCTGCTCCAGCAATACCTCCTGCCGCGCCTCCAAACAATCCGCCGAGTTGCTCCAGCAATGCTGCCGACAGCAATCCCTACAGGTCCTCCGACGACCCCGATTGCAGCACCTACTTCTGCTCCAGATAAGGCGCCAGCAGCACCACTGGCTGCACCGCCTACAGAGCCAATAACACCACCAGTTTTTCTTCCAGCGTTTATTGTTGTTACTCGATTGGATTTACAATTTGGACATTGGGTATACATTCAAAAATCCTCACTATTACACGTGTTAGGGGGTTAATGGAGCGCTCTCGTTGGGCGTTCATTTACGTGATATAGGTTTGATTTTTTTTGAATGAGGTTCAGAGCGGATTTGGTGGGTATTTCCTATATAAAAAACGATCGAGGAACTGCTTACTTAGCTATTTCATAGGGCGAATGTCGCTGTTAATGGTCGCATTGAGCATCAGGCCGTGACCTGTCTATAAACAGCACAGGTTTTTACGTGTTTTGCTACTTATTAGCTGCTTTATCAGCGCAAAAGGCTAGGTATGTGCCTGAGAAGTTGTCCTGTGCAAACAACCAGCATTTTCTAACAACATTGAGCAGCCTATCCTCCGCTCCCATGGATGGTGGTGCAGACCTTCGTAGAGGTGGTGACGCATAGCCATATCGGATTAAAGTGATGGCCTTTTGCTGCTCTATATCGCAGAGCTGAGCGTTCAGACCTGAGGGAATCGTTTATGCAGGATGCGGACTCGTTGAAGCCCGGCTTCATGATTATTCACGGCAATCGCTTGGACGATTTGCGTGAGCTAGCGGTAAGCTGGATGCAGCGCTACCCGTTGGCCCCGTTGGAAAATGAAGTCGTGCTGGTGCACAGCAACGGCATTGCTCAATGGTTGAAGCTGGCGCTGGCTGAAGATCCTAATAATGGTGGCTGCGGTATCGCCGCAGCGTTAGATGTGCAACTTCCTGCGCGTTTCCTGTGGCAGGCCTACCGGTCTGTATTGGGGGCCGAGACGACACCAGAGTCCTCCCCACTGGACAAGGCGGCACTGAGTTGGCGACTCATGCGCTTGTTGCCTCAATTGCTAAGTAAAACCAATTTCAGCAGTTTGCGGCGATTCCTTCAGGAGGATGACGATCAGCGCAAACTCTACCAACTCTCCGAGCGGCTGGCGGACCTGTTTGATCAGTATCAGGTCTATCGAGCCGATTGGCTGGAGGATTGGGCGGCCGGGCGTGATCAGCTAACGCACATCAAAGGTGGTGTGAAACCGCTGGATCCCGACAACCTGTGGCAGGCGGAGCTGTGGCGCGAAATATTGGCGGATGTAGGCGAGGGCGCTCTTGAGCAGAGCCGTGCCGGTGTTCACAAGCGTTTTGTCGCACGCCTGCGTGAAGCCGAGCAGCCCCCTAATGGTTTACCTCGGCGTGTGGTGGTGTTTGGCATTTCATCTATGCCGGCACAGGTTTTGGAAGCCTTGGCCATACTCTCGCGCTACAGCCAAGTGTTGCTGTGTGTGCACAACCCTTGTCGCCATCACTGGGGCGATATCGTCGCTGACAAAGACTTGTTGGGCCATGCCTATCGCCGTCAGCCAAACAGAAGTGCCTCTATGGCAACGAGCCAACATGGCCAGCCTTTGCTCGCCGCGTGGGGTAAGCAAGGTCGCGACTACATCAATTTGCTCGACCACTATGACGAGCCGACGAGTTATCGACACCTGTTCGAGGGCCTAAACGGCGGGCGTATCGACCTGTTCAATGACGAGCCACCTTCAAGCCTCCTAGGTCAATTGCAAAGCGACATTCTTGAATTGCGTCCTTTGGCTGAAACTCGCGAAGTGTGGGGCCCTGTCGATGTTGCAAAGGATCGTTCGGTACGCTTTCACGTGGTCCACAGTGCGCAACGTGAAGTGGAAGTGTTGCACGATCAGTTGCTCGCTCTCTTCAGTGCCAATCCTGAGCTAAGCCCACGTGATGTGATTGTGATGGTGCCGGACATCAATGCGTATGCACCGCATATCGAGGCCGTGTTCGGTCAGGTGCCGCGTCATGACCCTCGTTATCTGCCCTTTACCCTGGCCGACCAGGGGCAGCGTGGCCGCCAGCCATTGCTGATCGCCCTCGAACACTTGCTTAAACTACCCCGTAGCCGCTTCGCCGTCAGCGATATTCTCGACCTGCTGGATGTGCCGGCGCTGCGTGCGCGCTTCGGCATCAAGGAAGCGGATGTGCCGATCCTGCAGCGCTGGATCGACGGTGCCGGTGTGCGCTGGGGCCTCGATGCGCAGCAGCGCGAAAGCCTGGATATGCCTGCGGGCCTGGAGCAAAACACTTGGCGCTTTGGTATGCGCCGCATGCTGTTGGGCTACGCGGCCGGTCAAGGGCCTGAACTGAATGGAGTCGAGCCCTATGACGAGGTCTCTGGCCTGGAAGCTACACTGGCGGGACCTCTGTTTACCTTGCTCGATCACCTGGAAATTGCCCGTGAGGACCTGCAGCAGCCGGTCACGCCAGTACTCTGGGTCGAGCGCCTGCAATCGCTGTTGAAGGTGTTCTTCCGCCCGGTGGGGGATTCCGAAGAGTTGCTGGTCAACCAATTGCTCAAGCTGCTCGATGACTGGCTCCGCACTTGCGAGTCCGCGCAGTTCGCCGAGCCCTTGCCATTGAGCGTGATGCATGAGACCTGGCTTTCCGGCATAGAAGAGGGCGGCTTGTCGCAGCGGTTTCTCGCCGGTGCAGTGAACTTCTGCACGTTGATGCCGATGCGTGCGATCCCGTTTAAAGTGGTGTGCCTGCTGGGCATGAACGATGGTGACTACCCGCGTCAACAGTCTCCAGTCGACTTTGACCTGATGCGCAACGATTACCGCCCCGGTGACCGCTCCCGCCGTGAAGATGACCGCTACTTGTTGCTGGAGGCGCTGTTGTCGGCCCGAGAGCAGCTTTACGTCAGCTGGGTTGGCCGCAACATCCGCGACAATAGCGAGCGTGTACCCTCGGTGCTGATCGGTCAGCTGCGTGATCACCTGGCCAGTGGCTGGCGATCGGCGCCGCCTGGGTCGCTGCTGCATGCCTTGACCCAAGAACATCCGCTACAGCCTTTCAGCGCGGCCTACTTTGCCGACCATCCCGGGCCTGATGGACTGTTTACCTATTCCCATGAGTGGCGTGAGGTGCATGAGTCGCGGGCGGAGGAACTCTCGGTCGACGTATTGCCAAAGCTAGCGCAAGACACGCCATTGACCCTGCGCCAACTGGCTGGGTTTGTACGCGACCCCGTGGGGGCATTCTTCCAGCAGCGGCTCAAGGTCAATTTCGACAATGACGAATTGACCAGCCGTGACGACGAAACCTTTCAGCTCGACGGCCTTGAGAACTGGCAACACCAGGACCGACTCAGCCAGGCACTCAAGCGTTGGGTAGAAGAGGACTACCGACCTGAGGACGCGGTGGCCGAGCTTGATCTGCATGTGCAGCGTTTACAGCGTGAAGGCAAGTTGCCGCTGGGCGGCTTCGGCACGTTGAGCGCATCGGCATTGGCCGAGCCAGTGCCGGACATGCTGGAGCGTTATCACGCGCAGTTGCAGGCGTGGCCGGAAATCGAGGAGGGCCAGACCGCCGCGACGATCGCGGCGCACGAACCGACCCCTGGATTGGGTGACTGGCTGGGTGGCATTCGCCGCAATGCCCAAGGTGAGCGAGCCTACTTGCAGCTGGACAGCAAGAAGCTATGCAACGACGACAGTTGGCGCTGGCACAACCTGGTTCGCCCCTGGGTGCGCCATCTGGCATTGCAACTGAGTGAACCGGGCTGCACCACGATTCTGGTCAGCTTGAACGGGGACGTAGTGTTCCGGCCAATGCCGACGCAACAGGCGCAGGAACAGTTGCAGTCGCTGCTCGACGCCTGGGTGGCGGGCATGCGTGAGCCGCTGCCGGTCGCCTGCAAAAGCGCATTCGCCTGGCTCGAGGAAGTGGGGGGAGGCGGGAAAGACAGCGACGCGACTTCCGAGAAAGCCCGCGAGACGTTCGATGGGGGCTACATGCGCACTGGAGAGGCGGACAGCTCTTTCGCCTTGCGCCGTGCCTACGCTGACTTCGATCAGCTGTGCGCCTCCGGTCATTTCGCCTCATGGGCCACGCGCCTGTATGGCGGACTGTTCAATCATCTTTCTTCGAGCCGCGCAGGGAGCGACCAATGAAACCGTTGAGTCTCAACCCCCTCGACTTTCCCTTGCATGGCAGCCGATTGATCGAGGCGAGTGCCGGTACTGGCAAAACCTTCACCATCGCCTTGTTGTATGTGCGTCTTGTGCTTGGTCATGGAGGTGAAGCCGCCTTCAAGGACCTGCTGACACCACCGCAGATTCTGGTCGTAACCTTCACTGATGCGGCGACTCAAGAACTGCGCGACCGTATTCGTGCGCGTTTGACCGGAGCGGCACAGTGCTTTCTGGAACCTGAGCGCGAACACGACAAGCTGCTGCAGCAACTGCGTGCCGAGTACCCGCCGCAGGAATGGCCCGATTGCGCGCGTCGGCTGCAACTGGCGGGTGAGTGGATGGATGAAGCGGCTGTCTCGACCATCCATGGCTGGTGCTATCGGATGCTGCGTGAGCATGCCTTCGACAGTGGCAGCCTGTTCACCCAGACACTGGAAACCGACCAGAGCGAGTTACTGGCCGAGGTGGTCAGGGACTATTGGCGTCGGCATTTCTATGAATTGCCGGTGGAGCAGGCCCGAGCCATCGGTGATTGTTTCAAAAGCCCGCAGGAACTGGGGGATGCACTTGGTTCGTTGCTGGCGCGACGGGATGCGACCTATCAATACAACACCCAGCCCCTTGAAGCCCCAGGCTCGTTGCAGGCGTTACTTCAAGAACCGGGTGAATGGTACGGAGCAGTCGGCGAACTGGAGCGTAACGCTCGAAAGCTTTGGCTTGAGCATCAGAACGAACTCGAGGAGGTGTTGCGCAGCATTCGTCCGCACATGAGTGGCAATACTTACAGAAAAATCAAACAGGATGACGTCTTCAACGGTCTCCTGAACAAACTGGCGCAGTGGTCCAGGGGGCAACCGGCACCGCACAACGTACACGCCTTCGGTCAGACAGGCATAACACTGAATGGAAAGGCCGTGGCACCTGAGCATCAGGCGTTCAAGGCGATCGATCTATGGGTCGAACAGCGTGATGCGAAAGTCGATATTCGGGCTCAGTTGCTGCTGCACGCCTTGCATGAAGTGCGTGAGCGCTTTGATGAAGAAAAGCGCCGCCGTGCCGAAATCGGCTTCGATGACCTGCTCAATCGTCTTGACCAAGCCTTGCAAGGCCCGTCCGGCCCTCGTCTGGCCGAGACCATTCGCAAGCAGTACCCGGTCGCCCTGATCGATGAATTCCAGGACACCGACCCGGTTCAATACCGGATCTTCGAAACCATTTACCGCATCCCGGACAACCTGGATGACTGCGGCCTGTTCATGATCGGCGACCCGAAACAGGCGATCTATTCATTCCGTGGCGCGGACATCTACACTTACCTCCAGGCGCGCGAGGCGACGGCTGGCCGTCATTACACGCTGGGGACCAACTATCGCTCCACCAAGGCGATGGTCGACGCGGCCAACCACTGCTTCCGGTTCGCTGAAGCCCAGCCTCGCGGCGCATTTCGGTTTGCCACAGAAGACCAGGGCAACCCGGTCCCATTCAACAGTGTCCAGGCCAATGGGCGTGACGATGTGTTGCAGATCAAAGGGACGGATCAACCGGCCTTGACCTTCTGGCAGCTGGAAACCGAGGGCGTGGTCAATAACGCCACCTACTTGCGCAAAGCCGCTGAAGCCTCGGCATCGGCGATTCAGGCCTGGCTTGATCCCGCGGCAACCGAGCGTTCGGGTTTGCTGAAAGAGAATGGTGAATTCGTCGCCTTGCGGCCCGCCGATATCGCCATTCTGGTACGTAATCGCAAGGAAGCCGAAGCCATCCGCAAGGCCCTGGCGCATCGACAGCTGGCCAGTGTCTATCTCTCCGACAGGGACTCGGTCTTCGAAAGCGAAGAGGCCAGAGACCTGTTGTATATCCTGCGAGCGTGCGCTCAACCCACCAGTGACCGGCTGGTGCGTGCGGCCATGGCGACCCGCAGCGTCGGGCTGACATGGCAGACCCTGGAGCAATTGAATCAGGATGAGTTGTTCTGGGAACAACAGGTTTTGCTGTTCCGCGATTTTCGGGTGTTGTGGCAACAACAAGGCGTGCTGCCGATGCTGCGAAAGCTACTTGCCACGTTCAAGGTGCCGGCCCGTTTACTTCTGGAAGATCAGGGTGAGCGGCGCTTGACCAACCTATTGCATCTGGCCGAATGGTTGCAACGCAGCGCAGCCGAACTCGATGGCGAGCATGCGTTGATCCGCCACCTGGCCGAGCAGGTCGATGGCCAGAGCGAAGAAGAAATTCTGCGCCTGGAAAGCGATTCGGACCTGATCAAGGTCATCACCGTGCACAAGTCCAAGGGCCTGGAATACCCATTGGTGCTGCTGCCGTTTGCCTGTAGCGCCAGGGCGATCGATGGCCGAAGCACAACACCGCCCATGTTCCACGACGACAAGGGTCTGGTGATCGAGCTGATCAAGGGCGATCTGGCCAAACCGGCACAGGCGCTTGCCAACAATGAGCGCATGGGCGAAGAGATGCGCCTGCTCTACGTTGCCCTGACGCGAGCCCGTTACGCCACCTGGATCTGTGTGGCGCCTCAGGGCTCCAGGGCAGGAGGCACATCGACGGATCTGCACAAGGCCGGATTGGGCTACATGCTGGCGGGTGAGAAGCCGATCGCAGCGGCGCAACTGCCTGGCGTGGTCGAGGGCTTGGCTAGCGGCTGCACGGACATTGCGGTGTGCGCAGCGCCGGTGCCGTCCGACGATGTGCATGCGGCACCAGCGCCACCGCCGGTGGGGCCGGCATTGCGACCCTTACACAAGCTAGCGGCAAACTGGTGGATTGCCAGTTACTCCGCCTTGGCCATTGCTGACGGCAATGTCCTGATGGGGGCAGAACTGGGTGTCAGTCTTGAGCCTGCGACCGCGCTGGAAGCCAATTTGCAGGAACAAGACGAAGCTGAGACCTTGCCTGCAGGGGCCGGGATTCACGGTTTTCCTCGAGGGGCGGGCCCGGGCACCTTTTTGCACGGATTATTCGAATGGGCCGGCCGCGAAGGCTTCGCCAAGGCTGCTGGTAATCCTGAAACCCTGCATAACACCGTTGCCCGGCGCTGTAATCTGCGCGATTGGGAGACCTGGATCGAGCCTCTGTCCGATTGGCTGGGCAGCTATCTGAATGCGCCACTGCGATTCAACGGTACCCAGTGCAAACTATCGACCCTAAGCACCTATCAGGTAGAGATGGAGTTTTGGTTTTCCAGTCGCGCGGTGAACGTTCAGCGCCTTGATGCGCTGGTGCGGCAATACACGTTGGGTGGTGCACCGCGTCCCGTACTGGCCGCCAATGAGTTGAACGGCATGTTCAAAGGCTTCATCGACCTGACGTTTGAATATCAAGGTCGCTACTACGTAGCGGACTACAAATCCAACTGGTTGGGCAGCAACGATCAGGCCTACGACGCCGAGGCGATGGTCGCGACGATGCTGGACAAGCGTTACGACCTGCAGCTGTGCCTGTATCTGCTGGCCTTGCATCGCCAGCTCAAGCTGC
Organism: Pseudomonas sp. NBRC 111138; assembly: GCF_001320835.1. Lineage (NCBI taxonomy): Bacteria > Pseudomonadati > Pseudomonadota > Gammaproteobacteria > Pseudomonadales > Pseudomonadaceae > Pseudomonas > Pseudomonas sp. NBRC 111138. Next base: position 26,892 of record NZ_BCBO01000096.1, read on the forward strand.
GTCTTCCTGGTTATGACTATGAACAGCACATGGGCGGGGCGTTGTATCTGTTCGTCCGTGGCCACCAGGCACCGACTCAAGGGGTTCATTTCGAAAGGCCACCGCGGCAATTGATTGAACAGCTGGACCAACTCTTCATGGGGCAACACGCGGAGGCCAGCGTATGAGCCAGACCCTTAAGCAACTCAGCAACAGCCAGCGCTACGTTGACCAGCCGGCGGTGCTCATAGGTGATGCCAGCGGCACGGAGCTGCTGCATCAACTGGACAATTGGGTGAGCCGTGGCTGGTTGCGCGCGCTGGATCGTTCGTTCGCCACCTTCATTCTTGAGCAGGACCCCCAGGCCAAAGCCAGTGTGTTGCTGGCCGCCGCGATGACCAGTCACCAACTGGGGCGCGGGCATTCCTGCCTGGATCTGGCCGCCACGTTGCACGCCCCGGACTTTGTGTTGTCGTTGCCACCTGAAGGCGAGGAGGGCAGCCAGCTACCGTCACAGTGGTTGCTAGGCCTGGACATCACCCAGTGGCGCCAGGCGCTAACCTTGAGCCCGCTAGTGGAGGACCGGGACGGGCTACAGCGCTTCCCGGAACGGCCGCTGGTGTTGACCGGGCAGCGCCTATACCTGCGTCGTTACTGGAACTACGAGCGCAGCATTGCCCAGGCGCTGAGTACCCGCTTGAGCGTGGACGCGGTAACACCGGAAAAACTTTCCAGTCGGCTCGATGCCTTGTTCCCTGACACCTTCGAAGTTAACGGTGAGCGCCGCAGCGACTGGCAAAAAATTGCCTGTGCGCTGGCGGCACGAGGCAATTTCAGTGTCATCACCGGCGGCCCCGGCACCGGCAAGACCACTTCAGTCGTGCGCTTGCTGGGGCTGCTGCAAACCCCCGCCGTGGAGGATGGAAAACCGCTGCGCATTCGGCTCGCCGCACCCACCGGCAAAGCAGCGGCACGCTTGTCCGAATCCATCGGCAAGGCCGTCCGTGAGTTGCCTGTGAGCGCCCCGGTGTGCGAGGCGATTCCGACCGATGTTTCTACTTTGCACCGATTGCTGGGCAGCCGACCGGATTCGCGAAACTTCATTCACCACCGGGATAAGCCGCTGGAACTGGATGTATTGGTGGTCGACGAGGCGTCGATGATCGACCTGGAAATGATGGCCTGCCTGCTCGATGCTTTGCCCCGTCAGGCCCGCTTGATCCTGCTGGGTGACAAGGATCAGCTGGCGTCGGTGGATGCCGGTTCGGTGTTGGGCGACCTGTGTCGTGATGCCGAAGCTGGCGGCTACAGCGAGCAGACCATGGCATGGTTGAAGACCCACAGTGGTGAGGCAGTCAGCGCGCCGGGATTTCAAACGGCGGTCGGTCTGGGCGATCCGCTGGCCCAGCAAACCGTGATGTTGCGCTACTCCCGGCGTTTCGACGCCGAGCAAGGGATTGGGCGTCTGGCGAAGCTGGTCAATGAGAAAACTGCTGTTGAAGCACGAGGTCTGCTCGATCAGCAATTAGCGCAGTTGTTCAACCTCAAGTTGCGAGGCGAGCACGATGCCACGCTCACCGATTTGATTATCAACGGTAAAGGCGATGCCCCTGGCTATCGTCATTACCTTGAGCAGCTACGAGACCAGCGTCCCGGGAGCGACACTGCCTGGGACGATGGACGCTGGGCCGCTTGGGCCGGCAAAGTGTTGACCGCATTCGATGAGTTTCGCCTGCTCTGCGCACTGCGTCGCGGGCCATGGGGCGTTGAGGGGCTGAACCAGCTTGTCGCCGCCGAACTGCGCCGCTGCGAGCTGTTGTCCGGAGATCAGGGCTGGTACGAAGGGCGGCCGGTACTGGTCACCCGCAACGACTACAGCCTGAACTTGATGAATGGTGACATTGGTATCGCCGTCTGGGTGCCGGGTCCTTCGGCAGAACGGGTGCTGCGCGTGGCCTTCCCGCGAAACGATGGCAGCGGCGGCGTGCGCTTCGTGATGCCGAGTCGGTTGGTGGAGGTTGAGACCGTCTTCGCCATGACGGTGCACAAGTCCCAGGGTTCAGAGTTCAATCATACGACTTTGGTGTTGCCCGATGCGCTGAACCCTGTGCTGACCAAGGAGCTGTTGTACACCGCCATCACTCGTGCCAAGCAATGGTTCAGTCTGGTCGAAGCAAGCCCAGGGGTGTTTGAAGGAGCGGTGAGTCGCAATGTGCAGCGAACCAGCGGGCTGGCGCTGCAACTGCAGGATGAACTGGCAAAACTTCAACGCACCTGAGTGGGTGCATTCAGGCATTTGTAGCCAGGGTACTGCGCTTCAGCGGTGACCTTTGCCATGGTAGAGGTCACCGCCTGAACCGTGATGGTAAAGTTGGCTTGGGGGCCTGCTGTAGCGACCACACGTTGCATGAAGGCTTTGTAGGTTTTCATGGGTTCAGGCTCTGGTTAAGGGTGTTAAGCCTTCACTGTGATGATCAGCCACGACAGGATGTGTCGAGATGCGTCTGCGACACAAAGTGACGTCGGCATTTCGATAATGGGACCTATCGAGATGATCAACCAGAAGGCTGTACGAATGAGCCCTGACAAAAAAATGCTCCAGTTCCTGAACGCCCTGTTACCCGAAGCCGAGTGCATGCGGTTTGTTGAGTCGCGGTCACCATGCATTGCGGATGCAGACATTGGAATGCCGTCCTTAAGAGTGCTGAAAGCGCCTGTCGACGGCAAGCTTGCGTACCTCATGTTCAAGGCCGCGAGCCCCCTGGCCACTATGGCTGATCCCGCTTTGCTGCGCATTCTGTATCGTTCGCTACGCGATGACGCGCTCGCTTCAGACCCAGATGCGCTCAATGATCTCGGCTGGCTATGGATCAACGGTCGTCGCGTCCCTTTCAATAGCGTCCTCGCTCGGCGGTTGTTCAAACTTGCGTATGTACTGGGATCCGGTGAGGCGGCATTCAATCTTGGCGAGCAAGCCTGGTACGGTCGAGGCATGTGCGTTAACCAGGACCTTGCGGCCAGTTACTACGAACAGGCTTATGAACGCGGTGTCATGTGCGCGGCGCAAGCGCTTGGGCGTCTGTATGAAAAAGGAATGGATGGCCAGGCACCAGACTTTGCCAAGGCAACGCACTGGTACCGGCTGGCCGCCGGAGCTGCGCATGCGTCAGGAGATAAATGCTATGGGTTTTGAGAGTTGGGCATCGATGGCAATGCTGGGGCTGATCCTTTCGGTGCTGGTTGCGCTGTATGCGCGATGCGGCAAAACCTGGCGGTTACTCAGCTATTGGCATGTCACGACGCAGGAGCGTCAAACGCGCGCGAATTGGCATGCCGAGGAAAATCGCGAGCTCAAATCGGCGCTGCGAGCGGAAAAGGCTCATGTGGAACAGCTACAGCGCAAGGTAGAAATTCTGCAGGCCTTGCTGCCTGTGGCGTAATCCGAGCGGGACAGAGGAGTAATGACATGCCCATTAGACCAAGACCCTTCACATTTGTCTGTGGCAATTGTGGCTGGAAGAAAACGGTCGCGCCCCTCAGTGATGCCCTTGGACCGGGGGATTGGTGCGATCGATGTGAGAAATGTGGAAACGAAGCGCTAACCTTGCACCCGGCCAACATGATTGATCGTACGTTGGCTGAATGGTTTGGCCGGTTACGAAGGTAGGAAGAGGTCATGATCGAATTCCAGGGGCAGCGTTTGCGCGATGCGTCCCATGTGGTCGTATTTACTGGAGCGGGCGTTTCCGCAGAGAGCGGCATCCCGGCGTTCCGCGACGCCATGACCGGTTTGTGGGCGCGTTTTGATCCTGCTGCGCTGGCAACTGCCGACGCCTTTCGCAATGATCCGGCGCTGGTGTGGGGACGGTATGAATGGCGACGCTCAAACGTTCTCGCCGCCAAACCGAACCCCGCCCATTTGGCTATTGCCGAGCTCGCTCGGCTAGTCACCAGGCTGACGGTCATAACTCAGAATGTCGATGATCTGCATGAGCGAGCGGGTTGTCATGGAGTGATTCATTTGCACGGTAGCCTCCACTCGCCGCGCTGCTTTGCGTGTGCCCGGCCGTATGAGCAGGGCACGAGTACGTTGAATGAACCTGAAGACGGACGCAGGATCGAACCGCCATGCTGCCGACATTGCAACGGCAAAGTGCGGCCGGGCGTGGTCTGGTTCGGTGAGTCGCTACCGGAGCAGGAATGGCGCGAAGCGCTGACGGCTGTCAGAGGTTGTGATCTGCTGCTTTCGGTGGGGACTTCGGGGGGTACAGCCAGCGGCGCAAATTCCCCAGGTAGCCAGGGAACACGGCGCTGTAGTTGTGCATCTTAACCTGCAGCGAGAATCGGTCCAGGGAGTAAAGGAGTTCAGTCTCGTCGGCAAAGTGGCGGAAATAGTGCCGCGGTTGCTTGCTCAGGCAAACGGATAACGGGTGTCATGGGTGCTCGGTGAACGGCTTAACGAGCACCTTGTCTACCGAACATGGGCTTGCTCGAAGCCCACAACCCATCTTCTATCGCCTGGACGACGGCCCCGTTGGTCTGGTTGCTGAATCTCCAGGCCCGGATAAACAACTCGCCCTCCCGGTCTGGCAGCCAATGGCAGAGTTGCATGGCGTAGGTGCCCCTATGGCCGAAGCCCAAGTGTTGTTTGATCCGCGCATCCAGACTGGCGGAGCTTCCGACATACAGCAGGCGTGACACCGGATTCAGGCGGCAATACGCCCGATCATTCTTCCGCGCGTCCTTGGCCTCTGCAAATGCCAGGTAGAGGTCTTCGGGTGCATCGTCTTCGACTGAAAACTGATAGATGTAGCGCGCTGCAGGCGAGGACCACTCCTTGAGTGTAATCAATGCCTGAGCTGGATAGCCGTTGCGGATCTGGCCGAAAGCAATACGCACATCATGGCAGCTATCGACTTTTGCTCCTTCGACATTTTCAGCCAGTTCGCGAAGATTGCCGGCGATGTCTGTCAGCGTGGATTGAATTAGCATGTTTTCTACCTTTGGCAGCGGGCGTTGGTGGGCAGCACGGGCTGATTACAGTGAGCTGTCGACAGGTTCATACGCCGCTGCGGCACGGCGCAATGTATCGCCCACTTGCTGGCGCAGCGCGAGCGGCTCCTGCACCACCAACGAGTCGCCCAACGACAAAATCCACCAGTGCAGTTGCCAGGTATTGGTTACCGTCGCTTGAACCTTGAAACCATCCGACAGCGGCTCAAGCACCATGTCCGTGCTCAAAGGTGTCTCTCGAATCAGTCGAGCCTGGTGATCACTCACCCAAGCTTCGAAGCGGATTTTCTCGGGTTTGCCGAACTGCAAAGCGTCGGTGGCAAGGTAGGTTTGCAGCTCGAACGAATCCAGCCCCTGGCATGACGTCTCGAGCGCTGTTACCGCGCGAAAGCGATGCACCGCGAATTGACGGACGTCGGTATAAGGTGCGGCGGTGGCGATGAGATAGGTGATCAACCCGCGCTGGACAATGGCCAAGGGGTTGAGAGTCAGTTCGCTGATTTTGTCATTGTGCGCCGAGTAGTACTGACAGTGAACCTGCTGCTCGCTGATTAGGGCGTGCTGCAGTGCTTCCAGGGTTTCTGCCTGGATTTCCGGAGCTCGAAGATTGAAATCCGGCCGAACGCTCGCAACTTTGTCGGGCCAGCGGGCAGCGGGGTTGCCGTCTTCGAGGCCTTTGAGTTTTTGCCGGGCATGCTCGAAGCGCGGTTCCAGCACGCTCAACATGCTGCCCGGAAGTAGCGGGCGCACTGCATCTTCGACCAGCGCCAGACTGACGGCTTCAGTCAGGGTGATGCCCTGCAACTCGACGCTCACGCCCGGTTTCCAATACCAACCGAATGGCGTTCCACCATCGTTGCACTGCAATGGAAACACTATAGACAGGTCACGCAGGTCGCGCTCGATGCTGCGGCGGCTTATGGAGTAGCCTGCGGCCGTCAGGCGGGTCAGCAACTCACTCACTGTGATACCAGGGGCGCGTTTGGGCAACTGTTGCAGCAGCTCCCATTGACGACTCAACGCGGTATGGGTCTTGGCTGAAGGCAAGAAAAATCATCCTTGTATTGTTGAAGCTGGCCTGTGGCCAGCGAATTTGCCGGGTTGTCTGCCTATCGGCGACAACCCGGCAACCTTTAGTTTGGTTAATGTATAAAGCCGATTGGGCGCTGCTGCCCGGCGGATTTGAGTCGACACTCGGCCAGCAACGCCCCCGCCAGCTCATCGGCACTGGTGAATGGCTTGAAACGCCCTCGGCGTGCCACTGCCGCAAAGTCACCCGGGGTCAGACGCGCCTCACCTCGCAAGCGATTGGCGGCGCTGTGGTGCGGGTCTTTCAAGGCTAGCGCTTTTAAGTGTGCGGCAAACAACGCCTGGGCCTGGGCGGTGACCAGATAGCCGAAATGCACCTTCAGATCGAAGCGCCGCAAGGAAGCCTCGTCCAGGTCTCGGATCAGGTTGGTCGAAGCAATGAACAGCCCTTGATAGCTCTCCATTTGCGTGAGCATTTCATTGACCGCAGTCACCTCCCAGCTCTGCCGCGCCTTGCGCCGGTCCTGCAAAAAACTGTCGACTTCATCGAGTAGCAGCACTGCATCTTCCTGCTGCGCGCGCTCGAAGGCGCCCGCCAGATTCTGCTCAGTCATTCCGACATAGGGTGATACCAGGTCGGAGACGCGCTTGATCATCAACGGCTTGCCCAACTCCTGCGCCAGCCATTGGCCAAAGGCAGTTTTGCCAGTGCCTGGCGGACCGTAGAAGCACAGGCGTGCCTGGGGATGGACACGTAGTCCGTCAATCAGACCGTCAAGAGCATGGTCTGCGTTGATCCATTGTGGAGAGTAGAAGGTGGGCAAGCCGCTACCGCCGTCATGTTGCAGCTTCTCGAGACCCTGTGCTTTCAACGTACCGTCGACGATGCAACGGATCGTCGTGTCCAGCGTCTTGCTCGCGCGGTTTCCTAAGCTGCGGCCTACTCGCACGGCTCGCTCCAGCACCGCCGGTGTCACCTGTTCATGGGCGCTGAGATGCTCTATCAACTGATCACTCAACTTGCCCCCGCCACACTCACGGAGCATCTGCTTGCGCTGCGCCAAGGGCGGGTTGGGGATCTCGATAACCAGATCGAAGCGACGTATATGTGCCGCGTCGATAGCCTCAATGCTATTGCTCAACCAGAAACACGGCAGCGCATTCTCCTCCAGTATGCGATTGATCCAACCCTTCTGCGAGCGACTATGAGCGTCGGTGCTGGCGGTTTGAAAAATGTCTTCGATCTCATCCAGTACGAGCAGGGCCCGTTGCGAGCGCAGCACGCTGTTGGCCGCACGCAGGGAGCACAGGCGCTGTTTGGCCTGTACGGGATCACCCTCGCTATCGGTGCAGGCCACTTCATAAAGCGCGCTGTTCAGGCTCTTGGCGAGCAGTCGACTGAGCTGAGTCTTGCCGGTGCCTGGCGGACCATAAAGCAGAATGTTCACGCCTTGACGGCCCTGCGCCAAGGCTTTGGCCAGGTAGCGTTCAGCGATGTTCAGTGGCTGTTTGATGTGTCGGTAGTGTTCCAGGCTCAGGCTGCCTGGCGGACTCAGGCGGAAGGCATAAGCAAACAAATCCAGCGATGTACCCTTGCTGAATCGCAGCAGTCCGGGAAGCTCCTGATTGCTCACCGATAACATCGAGCTCAGTGCTGTTGAGGCGCGGGAATTGCTCCCCACCTCCAGCAAGCCCGCCCGGATCAGGGGGCTATTATTCGCGAGGCAGGCCTCGACCTCGGGGAGTTGCAGGCCCAACAATACCGCGAGGACTTTTATGGCACGGTTGAATCCCACCATGCCCAACTGATCGGTAGCATCACAGAGCACCGGGTCGATATGCATCAGTACGCAGAAACCCAGTACCCGCAACTCTGCCTCTTCCAGTCCCAACAATGTCCCTAATGCCTCCAAATTGCTCTCCAGGCGATCCGGGTAGGGTGTATCCGGATTGCTTGCCTCGAAAGCGCGAGCGGCTCTACGCAGGGCCGACAAGGCCTGCGGTGGGCTGTACTCGTCTCGCTCTACCCATTTGGCCAGGCCAACCTCACGGGCCAGATCATCATCGTTGAACCCGTGTCGACTGATTAAATTCCGATGCCCCCCCAGGTCTAGCAGCAGTTGGAAACTCCACTTCAGCGAGAGTGCACAAGTGTCGGCAGCGCGGCGGCTGTCGTGGGCGAAGGGGGTAAGGCGGGTTCCCATGCTGAATGTCCTGATGCTGTGGAGGCGACAGGATGGGGCGAGGGGTGGTCAGAATGTGTCGTTGTAATTGAGGTCAGTGAAGATTCAGGTTCGACACAATCTGTCGTGCCTGAATCTTAGTCTGGAATCCACAAAATGAATCAGAGAGAGATGGGCAATGTTAAAGAACGTACTGGCAATCGTGGGTTTGGTCGTGGTGCTCAAAAAGAGCTTTGATCTTTACCACAAGTACAAGCAGATGGAGCGAGAGAACGATGTCTGGCGCAAGGCAGCCAGTGGCAGGGATTGATTAACCCTGACACTCAGGACTGCACGACCGGATAGCAGGCGTCCCCCCAGAGCGTATCGGGATTTTCCAGCATCAGATGGATAATCAATGGCACCAGCTTGCCGAGTAGTTTGCCGCAATCGCGCAATTGTGGTCGGTTGATACTGCTATCCCAGGTCGCACCGCCATGCATGATTTGATTGCGCAAGGTGTAGATGCGATTGAAAAGCACCGCAAGTACATCGGCGGTATCGCGTTGTGCCAGGGCAGACTGCGCTCTGCGTCGGCCGTCGGCGAAACGCTCGCTCCATTGTTGCTCGGTGATCTTGCCGTTCTGGTGATCCCAGAAGCTCTGGAAAACATATGGGTTATCCAGCAGCACGCGGATGCTTCCCGAGAACTCGGACCAGACCAGTTTCTCTATCTGCCGTTCGCGATCCAGATCGCAAAGCTTGCGCAGAAAGGCGCGGAAGGTTTCCTGTTCGGATAGCCGATAGTTCTCGTCGATGTCAGTTGCGTAAGCGGCGTTGAACGCAATCCATAGGAACACGAAACGACCGTCCGGATCATCAGCTTGTTCGGCGCGTTGCAACCAGCTCAAGGACCGGTGCACACGCAATGTCAGGTTGACGTGATGGTTGTCGCGTTCAAGTCTGTGACGCGCCTTGAGGGTTTGGTAATCCATGAGGCTGACTCTGCAGGAGGGATGGAGTGGGGGCATGGTTCAGGGGCATGCCATGACGCTGATGGTTGCATCTGTTCATGTTGAAGCCTTACTCCCAAACGGTACCGAAGTAAGGCTTCCACTTAAATCAGGAAAACCACTGCTTCAATGTTTCCTTTGCCTTGGCCACATGTTCGGCCTTGATATGGCTAGCGGTCGCTGCCAACGCTGCGCACAGCACGCCGATGTCGTCGGAGTAGCCCACGATTGGCGTGATGTCGGGAATGACGTCGATCGGAGAGATAAAATAGCCGAGTGCACCATAGATGGTGGTTTTTGCCCAGGTCGGGGTATCTGAGTCGGTTGCGGCGTAGTACATCTTCAGCGCCGGTTCCAGTGCCGCCTCGCCGGCGGATTTCGCATAGTTTTTAACTTTGTCCCAGAACGAGTCGTCTGAGTAATCCTTTTCAAATGCGCTGTCTGACATGGTGTGCTCTCTACGGTTTTTTGGTTTAGACAAGGTTTGTGCAATTAATAGGGACGCTGAAGCGGTTTTCGCCAAACCCGCTTCACAACTTGAGCTCCCTCCATTCATAGCCGTTGTACTTTTCCCAGACTGCAGCGTTCTCAAAGTGCAGGTACACCCGCCACTCATCGGGATTGACCTGAATTTCTCCACCTATACGGGCGCAGTTACCGAATTCTGCGCGTAGAAAGCTCTCCAGTTGCTGAAAAAACGCATCGGGCAACTTGGAACTGCCGGAGACGTAGCAAGACGATCCATTGGCGAAAATGCTGCAGGGTTGAACGCTTGACCATAGCGTTGCTGTTGCCTGGTCGGGATGTTTCTTAATCCATTCCAGAGCGAACCGATGAAGCAGGACATGCCAGTTTCCGTCGGCGTACTCGCCTTCAATCCCCCACATATCGATTGTCAGGAACAAGGTGGGCTGCTTCGAGCGTTTCTGTGACGGATAGAAGGACTCATGCATGGGGATATCTCTCACTGGTTCAGATGTAAAACAAGACGAGTAAATGTTGAACATCCCCACGACATATTGTGTCGCGCGCGACATCTGGATTGCATGGGCGCTCGCGTGCAGCAATTATCGTGAAGTCAGCCGAATTGACGCCTGTCGTTCCGTGACAAGGGAAGGGGGGGGTTAGGAAAGGTGCGAGGGACGGATAAATCAGAGCTGCTACAGACATTCGCAACTTCCTTGTGCGTATAGGCGTTCGTGGCTACGAAGAGAGATCCACTGCACGATATCGGCATGAGTCCAGCAAGCTTTAATGGAAACTCGTGTTTACGAAGATGGTAGCGTCAATGCCGGTTCATGTTTGATAAGACAGGCTTTTTGGATATGGGTTACCAGATTTTTTGCTTTCTATTTGCAAGTCAAAGCAGACCTAAAGCTGACGTGTACAAGACTATGGCATTTTGCTAGCGTGCTTGGCCATGCGTAAGCAGCAGTATTGGCTTCGCTTTGAGTTTGTTGGCTTCATGCGTCCCCCACCAGGCAGGTCGCAGGTTTACTAAGTGGCTGGGCTTTGCGCGTCTGCGGTTGCAGCGGCTGTTCGGTTTTTGATGGCTGGGACCGCCGAGGTGTCCGAGTGTGTTGCTGAATGAGTTTCTGACTGAGTATGACGATAGTCTTGGCAGTGAGCTGAATATCGATCCGTTGGGGTTGCAGGTGATTTGGTCGGCGTTCGGCCAGCAGATTTTTCAGAACCGGATCAGCTCGATCTCCAACGATATCCGCAACTACACTTTGAATCTGTTCAATCACTGGTTGATCAAGAACCTGATTGATGACGACTCGGTCGCGTTAGGCAATGGGTTGAAAAAAATCTACGGCGGCAAAAATGATCTGAACTTTAAGCATGCTTGCCTGGTGTACCTAGAAAATCTGTACGTCTATAGCGTCATCGCTCATCAAGACATTGCTGGCCTGGAAAGCACCGGTGTGCTGGGAATTAGCAAGGCGCGATGCAGGTGGTATGAACGCAGCGGGAACCCTCGGCTTTCGTTTAGCCATAACAGCGAGGCTCAGGTACTGGTTCGTCAAACCATGCTTGGTGTGAGCGGTCGCTATAAAACTCCGCTGGTGGAGATGGGTTTTTTCGATCGTCAGTATCACTACAGTTTGCCGACGGCCGCACCGTTGTGGAAAAGCGCAGAGACACTGTTCAAGGGTGTCCCGACACTCTCCCGCCTTTACCACTTACTGCGCCTGCACCTACGGGAATTACTGGCGAGCAACAGTGGCGAGCCGAAGCGGGATTTTTCCGACATACCCACGACGCTCACGCTGGCTCTGATTGAGGCCTTTCCTTCTTCGGCGGTTGTCGGCACCAGGACTTGCGACTTCTGGCTCTCCATCACGGAGCTGGATCAAGGCGCACCGGGAGCGTTGTACAAGGTGCTCTCACCCGCCAATCGCGGCGAGGGGCTCAGCAGCTCATCCGCTGCCGCCGTGTTTGAGAAGGCGGTGAAGCAACCGCTGTCGCTAAAAGCGCAGGGCAAGCTTGAACACGTGCGCCTACTTGAGCCTTTACTAGGCGAGCTGGATCTGTTGTTCAACCTGATGCTGGCCGAGAAGTCCCAATCCTTGAAAGAGGTTCAACGACGCTGGGAGGCCCTCGGCCGTAATGCCGCCACCCTGAAATCCTATGCCGACCCCATTGAAGAGAACGTAGCGATGTCTTCAGTGCTTTCGGCAACCGGACAATCACGACTGAATCGCTTGCTGATATTGGCCCGGCAGGGTGACGCGCCGGCCCAGATATGCACATTGCTGAACTACCATGCGCAAGTCATGGAAAGCCGCGGGCAGTCGCCGTGGCTGACATTGGTCAATGGCGCGCAGCTCAAGCTACATGTACGGCCACGGGCCGAGCCGACCCTCGCCGACAGGCCGTTGGGTTGTTGGGTGCATCAGTATTATATTCCTCAGTTTCGTCATTTGCTCGGCGGCTTGCAGGGAGTAGCTGCATGAAGCTACTCGATGCCTTCAAGCAGCAGTTGGAGGAACTGGGCGAAATACGCCGGGTCTGGCTGACTACCTTCAATCTGAATATCGGTTTTGTCGAAACTTACCTGCTTCCGGCAGTGCTGGGCATGGATCAGCCCCGCAATCGCATGGACTACGAAAGCTTCCAATCGTATCTAGTAGAAAAAGACATCGATTTTCGGATTTTCTGCGACAAACGCATGCTGGGGGCCGAGCAGTACAAGCGTACGGCCATCCATGTTCATTGCGTGTCAGCGCGCGCATTCAGTGAAGACGATGGCTTCACAGACCAGACACTATTTCATCCGAAAGTCATCTACCTGGAGAGCAAGTCGGGACAGATGGTGTTAGGCGCGGGCAGTGCCAACCTGACTGTCGGTGGCTGGGGGCGTAATCAGGAGGTGTTCACTTTTCATCAGGTCTGCAATGTCGGTCAATACAAACAGATAAAAACTTTTTTCAATGCATTGATCGAACCGTGGGAGTTGACGTTCAATTGGCCCGACAGACGCTTTGCGAACAACGGTTCCGATTGGCAGTTCGTGCACAGCTTTGACCGAGACACTTTTCTCCAACGACTCATGGCGCAGGACAGGATCTCTTCGTTGCAGGTGTGGTCACCTTACCTGGCGGCGGACCTGCCCGATCTACTGGCTCGACTTCAGCAAGTGTCGGGCAATCCCAGGTTGAAGGTGGCACTGGTCGCGGACCGGCTTGAGGGCCGCTACTTCCGAACGCCTTGGAGCGAAGCACTGGCAACGAGTATTGACGATGAGAGCCTGGCTTTTCATCACAACCCTTCCTTTCGCCATAACCTCGTCGAAACAACTCACGCCAAGGCATGGTTGTTTCGCTCAACCAAGGGTTGCCGCCTGGCGATCGGCTCGTGGAATTTCACGCACGCAGGTACCAGCAGTTTCGAACATCGCAATATCGAAGCGGGTATCGTACTGAACTACAAGCGCAACGCAGACATGCTTGGAGACCCCATCGATGTCACCGAGGCTGACTTTGCCAGCGATCAGTTGTTGCTAGAGGACAGCCTGACCCTTCCAGAGGAACTGCCATTCGACCTGAACGTGCATTACGACTGGAAGAGGGCCTGCTTTACGGTGACGGGCCATTGGTGCGCAAACAAACCCAATAGTGATTATTGGTTGAAGCTGCCGGGTGTGAACGAACCGATGCCCCTGCACTGGAGGACACGACGTCAGGGTGGAACCTTTTCGCTGACGCCGATCGAGCGGATTACCCCGGATAACGAGGCAATGCTGGCGGATCACAGCTACAGCATTCTTCTGCGAAACCAGACTCCTCCGGTCTATCGGGGGATTATTGTTGAAAGTGGTCAGTCTTTCCGGCGTGCGCAAGGTTTCGAGTCGCTCAAGGATTTGCTCGACAGTTTGGTCACTCAAATTGATCCGCAGAGCGATAACAATACGGTGCTCCGCGCGTGCCTGCGTACAGGTGCCGGGCCGGATGAAGACCTGCCGATACCTTCGGCCTCTATCGAACATGACGCGTTGTCTTATTTCCGACTGTTCCAAGCGATTGAGCACTTTCGGGAGCGCCTTAAGGCAGCCACGGAAACGGTACAGCTGGAGAAGTGGCTTTTCGGCTATCCAGGTTGTCTGCAGGAGCTGGCGGCCAAAACGCGCCAGCAACTTCAAGGAAGTCAACCCAGCGTGTTCAACTGGTTTCTCGCACAGGAAGTCAACTCGCTTTATGGCCAGGCAGTGCGGTCATACCGGAGCAATGAGCGCCGCAACCCTGCACAGACATTGTGGTCGACATTGCGAGTAGTGCCGCCAAAATTGCCGCAGGGATTGGAAAAGCATCTGGGCTATCTTCGTTGCGTCGAAAAGGAATGTGACTATGCGCCGCAGTGAGTGGGGGGGCTTGAAGCCAGAACAGGTCGCGGACTGGATCAACTTCGACGCGACTGATCGCGACTGGCATTACGCAAGCAGCGAGCGTATTTCAATGCCGGCGCGTCAGGCCGAAGGCGTCGCTGGTTTGTGGAACAAACTGTCTATGCACAACGTGGCACTGCTGGCCGATGAGGTCGGCATGGGCAAGACGTTTCAGGCGCTAGGTATAATGGCGCTGCTATGGAAACTGAAGCCCTCTGCCCGGGTGCTGGTTATGGCACCCAATCGGGACATTTGCCATCACTGGGCGCGGAATATGCGGCCTTCCTACGCGACCATTACCGGGGCGGTGAGCATTTGACCAGCGATGCGCCCCACCGCAGACCGCGACATGAAGCGCAAATGCACTGGCGGCTTGCGGATCTGGCGGAGGCGGTCAGTGAGCGCAGTGGACAGCTCTATCTCACCACGATTTATTCGCTCAGCAACCTGGTTCTGAAATGCGAAAAAGAAGAGGGTGATGTGTTGGCAAAAGCGCAGCAAGCCGCTGCCGGCATTCACCGAGAACTCAAGTCATCGCTGGGAGATAATGGGTTCGATCTTATCGTCGTGGATGAAGCCCATTATTTTCGCAACGCTGATGGAGGGTCACAGCGTGCCAAAGCAGCCAGAAAACTTTTCGGTGAACCGGGCAATCGACTGGGGCAGAAAGTCTTGCTGCTGACCGCTACGCCCAGTCATTCCTCGCTCAAGGATATAGCGGCCATTCTTGGCTACTTCATCGATACTCCGGTCGACGGGCGACAACTAGAGCCGGATGAGCTTCTAACCAAATATGCGTTGCGGCGTCTACGTCTGATGCAAGGTGCACAGGGCTACCGCAACAAGTACAACTATCGTCATGAAAAAGCCTTGCCGGCAAGCTTCCAGGACAATCCTGAAGCCGAGATGTTCTTCGCGTTGTATCAGAAAAAACTCATGCAACAACAGGGGCAGGCTGGTGGCAATCGCAGGTTTTTGTATGGCTACCTCGAAGGATTCGAATCCATTGGCGCCAAGCTGGATGCCGACGTTATGGATGCTGCACAGGCGGAACAGGATCACTCCACACAGGCATTCTCTGGCGCTCCGGATACGAAGATTCTTAATCATCTAACCCAACTGCACCGTGAGTATTTCCCCAGCTATCCCGAGCATCCTAAATACGACACGCTGATGTGCGAGTGCCAGCCTAAAGATGTTTTTGATACGCGCATGGCTTTGCACGAACACAAGCATCTGGTGTTTGTGCGGCGGATCGCTTCGGTTCGGGAAATCACCCAGCGCTTGAATGCAGCGAGTGACCAGATGCTGGCGCGACGAATTGTCCAGGCCTGGCAACCGGAAGATCAGGAGCGAATAATAGAGCGGTGGCGGAAGAATGGTTGGTCGCGTAGTTATTTCAATCAGTTTGTTAGGCAGCAGGCATCTGAGGATTTGGGCGATCAGGATCTGTTGGATGATCAGGATCAAACAGATGTTGCCGATGCTCAGGAAGGCGATGAAAAACTGGCCTCCCGCATTGCTGATCTGTTTGTAGTGAAGAAGAATCGCAAGGAGCGCAGTACGGACTGCTCGAATTTCAGTTTGCGATTGCGCAAGCCCGAGAGCCTGTTCTCTTTATTGTTGGAGCCGGCAAGTGATTACCGTCGAGGCGGGTATACGCAGTATGACCGCAAACATGTTGGCGAGCGTGATCGCGACGACTACGGTACGGCGGCGCTGCAGGCGCGTCTTGCATCGCACCAAGGGGGAGCGAGTAGCAGCGAACTGGGGGATCGGGCCGGCCGAATACAAATCGATTACGACAGACCAATGCCGAGCCTGTGGAGTCTGATGTATGAAGGCCTGCCCGAAACTACGCGACAGAGATTGAATGTCTGGCTGGACCCCGAGACGGGAAATCGAGGTATCGCCGAAAACTTCGGCAATTACGTGAAAGCAGGCTTCCTGTTTGCCAGCCCCGTAATCATCGAACTCTATAGCTGGTTCACTGAGTTTCGTCGCACCTCTCATGGTGGCGATGCTCAGCAGCGTTACCTTGCTTTTGTCAATTGGATGACACCGCGTTTGCCAAGTTCGCTGATCCGGAAGTACTTCATCGCGGCCCTGGATTCTTTCGAGCAAATCTGTGAAAAAATAACCGATCATGCGCTGGCGGACTGGCAGAAAGATTGGCGCACGCTCACCAGTTTGCAAAGCCCTGCCTGGTTCGCCAGTGGTCAGTCAGGTAACCGGCAGCGGCTGATTCTTGGCTTCAACAGTCCTTTTTATCCAAACGTGCTAGTGGCGACTTCGGTATTCCAGGAAGGAGTGAATCTGCATCTGCAATGCCGCAAGGTGCATCACTATGGTATCGCTTGGACGCCTGGTGACAACGAGCAGCGAGTAGGTCGTGTGGATCGGCTGTTCGGTCGAATAAACCGGCAGTTGCAAGAGCACGGAGAGGCTGAACTGGCGATTCACTATCCCTATCTCACACGTTCGTTCGACCAGGAGCAATTAGCCTCATTCGTATTGCTCAAGCATGCGGTCGAGACGCGTATGGACGCCTGCCGTCACACCGAGTTTAACGACGAGATCGATCTGCGTAATGTGACGGACGATTGGGAACAGTACCTGCGCAAACCGGTTGGGGGCATGCATACCGATGACCCATTTCCTGCGTGTTTTGAGGATAAGTTTTTGCCAAAAAAAGCCTATCTGCCGCGTGCGTGAATCTTCTCGGCAATCCTTCAGGGGGTTTTAACTGCATTGATTAGCCCTCTCCGCTATGTAGGACAAAGCTGGTGTCAATAATTTTACTCGGACCCTCTGGTCAAAAAGGCCCAAATTGGCAAGGTGGAATTATTCCTAATAGCTAGCCTCATAATCAGCTTCGGTGAGCGGGATTAGCTGTGTCGCTACTGCACTTAGCTTGACTTGCATTTGCGGCCGGAAGGTAAGTTCTCTTGGGAAAGTACTGCTTTAATAGTCCGTTCAGTTTCTCATTCGTCCCAGTGCAGTCGGGGTGTCTTTTCTCCACGGGCCGTCGGGGACCACCGTTCTACTCTCGAAACCTTCAGTTTGTCGCAGCAAATACTGTCCGGTGATGGAAGTAATAGTCTTCGTAGCGGCTTTGCAGCAGTGACAATGACAGCAGCGTGGCAATGCGGTTTTCGACACCATGTTCCTTGCACAGCGCCGGCAGGCTTTGAACCAGACAGGCGAAGCTGCCGGTAAGGGCGGACTTGGCCACCTCATACGGTGCTGCAAGCTGCTGATCAAGGTGCTGCTGCAAGTCTTCGGTATCGTGTGCCAGGCGATTGATCGTGTGCTGTGCCGTTGCGAAGAAATTACGCACCGGGCCGATTAACTGTTCCATCTCCTTCTGCCAGTAATGCAACCACCATTGCGCTAACGGGTGCCCCGGTGCAAGGGTAGGCACGTTCCAATCTTCGAGCGTTGCGGTGTCGGCTGCCAATTGCCGAAGCCAAGTCTTGAGAACCTTTTCGCGAAGTTGTGGGGCCTTCAAATCCATTAGCCGGTACATGTTCATACCCGCCACGAATTCCCCACCGAGGCGTGCCTTGTCCAGCAGAAGCTTGCCGCGCTCCAACAGTTCTGCGGACTCGAGTAACCCTGGACTTATGTCCCATTCGGCAGGCCAGCTTTTGAGCGTCACCGCCCATGGGTTAGCATCGAGAGGGGCCGCAGAGTGTCCGAGCGGGGCGAGCAGTCGGTTCCAGAATTGATCGCGAAAGCGTTGAAGATTGTCGGAGGGCAGGTCTTGGAAGTCGATGCAGAAAACGTCCAGTTCCAGTTCATCCGCCACACGATCAAGCTCCTCCCATAACCGGTAGGCCAGATCCTGCGCACGTTTTTTGAGGTGAACCGCATCCATGTCCGGGCAGGCGGTAATCACCATGAGCAGCTTGGCCCGGCCTAAAAACCTCACATCGTCGTAGGCTTCGGCCAGGGCCGACATGAAATCCTTCAGGTGATCGGCATTGGTTGCGCCATCAAGCCGGGCGGCCTGACTCACATAGACCAACGCCAGGTTGTGGAAACCGGTCATCAGTGATGCCGCGTTCAACTCTGCGATCTCATCGTCACCGGAGTTCCAGCCGGGGGTGTCGATCACAAAAAGGCGTTTGGGGCTCTTGTCGTCACCGTAGCCATCGCCGTTGGGCAGGATTAGCCGCGGCTCATTGATCGTCAGGCGCAACCTGTGCAGCATCGGGTCCA
Organism: Pseudomonas sp. NBRC 111138; assembly: GCF_001320835.1. Classification (NCBI taxonomy): domain Bacteria; kingdom Pseudomonadati; phylum Pseudomonadota; class Gammaproteobacteria; order Pseudomonadales; family Pseudomonadaceae; genus Pseudomonas; species Pseudomonas sp. NBRC 111138. The sequence continues at coordinate 45,200 of NZ_BCBO01000096.1, forward strand.
GGTGGGTGAGCTCATTGCGTTCGGGAAAATGGTCAAAGGCTTCGAGAGTAATGGCCGGTGAATAGTCATGCTCACGCTGGATCAAGGTCAACGCTGGCGAGTCGCCGCAGGTGATTTCCAGTGGCAAACGGGTCTGGCGCTCAAGGGAGCTGATCGGGAACAGTGCCTGTGGAATTTGATCGCCAAACAGCTCTCGCAGCAGGCGCGTTTTGCCGGCGGAAAACTCACCGACGAACCTGGCGGTGAGGACTCCGTCTTGCACAGGGGGAGTGTTCATCACGCTTGCGCTGAAGGACAGTAGGTGCTGCTGTACCGCCAGCGAACGGGTGAAGCCAATGTTTCTAGGCACTGCATTGGAAGTCATGGCATTCATACACAGAAAGGTTCAGAGAGCACGCCGATCAATTGATCTGCGTTCCAGACGATGCGTTTGGCAGCATCTTGCCAACCCAGGCGGGAGAGGGTGGCCAGTTGTTCGGTATCCAGGCACTGCGTCACGAAACCGAGCAAACGGTTTCGCAGCGTGGGATCAGCCAGAACGCCTTGTTTCCATTCATCGCCTGCTTGTACCAAGGCGATGAGATTTGATAATCCGCTGCGGCACGCTTGATACGCCTCGCTGTTATCCGACAGCAACAAAGGTACAAGCAAAAGGTGATGATTTTTCGGACCCCAGTATTGCGGATCACGGCAAAGGTCATCGTTTTGCACCGCCGACACGGTTTGGTAAATCAACTGTTCGGCTTCACCGGCGACAGTGGCCGAAACGTTTGCCCCAATACGTTGCACCGCTTGCCAGAACATCGGTTGCGCGCGAAGCAGGTTCTGCCGGCACACGGTCAAGCCTTCATCGAGCGCATCATCAAGGACACGGGCATAGAGATGAATGCGCGCGCAGTCGAGCAGCAACTGTTGTGTCCGTTCACTCACGGGGCCATCGAGCCAGGGCTCGGCCAGCACGGCGAGTAAGGCGGGAGCGTGCTCGGCCACCGCCTTTAGTCGCTGAACGGCATGGCGGGATGCAACATTGTTGTCGGTCAGATGAATGCGGCTGATGTCGTCGGACAGCTGCTGTTCAAGACGGCTGACGATGTCTTGCATGGACGTTCTCTTTTATTCGCCCTGATGGGGCAAGGTCGGCGAAGCGACAGTTCTCATTCAATTGCCATAAAGCTGCTTGAGTAAACGGCCCAATTGTGGGGGAAGTCCCGAGATGCTTTCGGCAGGTTTTTTCACCTCGTGATTTTTTGGCTGAATGTTTTGCCATTGAAGCAGTTGCGCTTGCATCGTTGCGATTTCGGCCACCGTTTTAACGTGCACCGCCGTCGTGGCCAGTTGCCTGAGGTAATCATCGCAGTGGCGGTGCAGTGTGTGCTCAAGCAACTGACAAAGCCGGTTGTGCCTTGCCTCCTCCAATGAAGCAACGGCCTGCAGTTCGGCAGTCTTTGCCGACGATGACCTGCTCGCCCGTGATTTCCCAGCTTTTGGTTGTGCTTTAGCTTTGGTTTGACGCGATGCCATGGGGGAACTCACTTATCCAGATCCAGAAGCGACAGGTTGTCGAGATCATCGTCTTCGATGGCCTGACGCGATATGGCCGAGCAAATTTCGATCATGGAAGGCCCGACGATGCGGGCAAAAACCCGTTGACCTTGAAGATTTCCAGGTAAGTCCAGGCGTTTCTTGAACAAACCAGGATCACCCTGTTTCAACGCACCGGTATGCGCTTGTGGCGACTGGGAGTGATAGAGATTGAACACCCCCTCGCTTGGCGCGCCGAGTTCGTGCCACTGCTCATACTCACTGCCTTGAGCGACGACCACCTGAAAGTGCCCCTGGCGAATTCGGCCCACATAATGTGCAAAGTGCGCTTCGTCGCCCGACTGCTCCTGCGAACGGTTGATCACTTTGACCGTACTGCCCGGACACAGGCGTAACAGCCCCAGTGCGACACCGGTCTTGGCGGTCGGCGTAAACGGCGTTTGCTCGCAAGCCGGTAACGGCTCATGGATAGTCAGCGACAGGCTTTGCCCGGGGAACAACTGATTGGCATAGCGGCACACCCGTGCCAGGGATTCGCTGGCATGAGTCTCGGCCTGACGGCCGGTTTCGAGCGCCTTGAAGGTGCCCAGAACCCAGTGCGATCGACTGGCGTTACCGGCCAGTAATACCTGAACGTGATCAGGTTTGCGTTTGGCGAAGGCTTTTTCGAAGGCCGCAAGGAAATTGTAAATACCCTGTTCGACACGCTGTTCCAGATAGGCGTTGAGTTCTTCGAGGGGAATGGTCAATTGACAAGGAACCTTTTGCCCTTCGCGGTCCAGCAGGTCCAGGGTTTCGATGCCGCAAGTGCTGTCCAGTGCGCCGTTCTCCCACAGCGGGCGCAGCCGCGCCATCAGCATTACTGTATTGGTTGATGCGGCCTGGGTCTGTTCGAGGAACATTTCGCTGCCGGCAAAGTCGTCAGCATCCAGCGGTCGGGTGAAGGCGATGCGATGTTTACGGCAGGTATCGAGGTTGTGACGCAACACCCGGAACGCCAGGTGCTCCAGCAGATTTTCGCCGCCGAGGAACTTGTCTCCGGCCGCGCCGAAGTGTTCGAACACTTCCTCCTTGCCTTCGTCCTCTTCCTCTGGGGTGGGCAGGCGATAGTAGCCAAAATCGAAATCGGTGGTGCCGCCGCCAAAGTCGAACACGGCGTAAGCAACGCCCTCAGGATGAGGTTTGATACCCAGGTACGGCATGATACCAGCGGCATAGGCGGCCGGCTCCGAAGCACGCTCTTCAACGGCGAATCGAGCGAACACCGGTTCGCCGACCAGGCTCGCAGGCAGGCTGCGCAACAGGCCACGGCGAAATGAGGCGAGGATCTTTTCCTTGACCTCGCGCGGGTAGCCGACCGGGAAAGTCATGTAGTAGCGCAGGAACAGGCCGCGACCGCGCCAGTTGATATTCAGGCCAAGAAACCAGGCGTACAGCTCAATCGGATCGAACGGGTCCTGCGGGCTTACACTCATGGCCTGGCCGCGCACCGGATTACGCAAGGTCAGGGCGGCGAGTTCGTGCTCCATCCCCTGAGGTTCCTGCCGATCGCTCAAGCGTACGCGAGGGGTGGTGCTTTCGCGCAAGGCCCAATGTTTGATTTTGGCCAGGGTGCTGGCGACGACGCGTGGGTTGCCGTTGTTGTCGCGAAACGTCTGCAATGCCGCGTGGGAGCAGCGTACATGGTCCCAGGACACGCCAGGGCGAAAGGTCTCGCTCTGCCAGGCTTCGAGCAGTCCGGGGAAATTGATGAACTCCAGCAGCGTCGGGTTCTCGTAGTGCTCCGGGCGCTCCTGCTCCCAATAGTTGCCCAGACCGACCCGCAATAGCTTGTGCTGGTCATTGTCGTCGTAGGCCACCACCGTACTACTGGTGCCAAAATCGATGGCCACATTGCAGTCCTGGACATCCAGTGCAGGGTTGCGGGCACGTACGCCTTGCTTGGTCAGCAGCTCTTCATCCTTGCCCCAGAACTCCCACAAACCTTTGTTGGGATCGGTGAATTGCATGGAGTCTAGCTTGGGCAAGCGGGCCGACACGTAATCGATATCGAAATACGCTGCCTGAAGGTCGGGCACGTCCTGCAGCATGTTCAGCGCCAGCAGCTTTTCCTGGGGCGTGCATTCGCGTAACTGCCACCCTCGTTGAAGCGCTGTCCCCACGACTTCCATCTTGCCCTTGCCCACCAGCCAATCGTTACAAGCCAGCAGGGCGCCCGAGCGATGCCCAACCAGCTCACAGCTATCGAGGTCGACATTGCCATTTGAGGTGACCCAGTTATCCTTATCTAGCAGACGACTTTTTACCCCCTTTCGCAGAGGGTTGGCAGCGTCATTGGCGAATGCGGTGAGTTCGCGCTTGGTCGGCAGGCGCCAGTTCGACAATCTTCCGACCTTCGAGGCGGCTGCCTTGGTTTTTCCTTCGGCGACGTTGAATGTTGCGCCGATGTCCGGAGTGGCATCCCACAGCAGTCCCGTATTGCTATCGTAGATCATGGTTTTCTGGCTGGAGTCGTCGAGCAGCACCCACCAGAACGGCTGCTTGTTCAGCGTTTCAGCGACGATTTGGGTCAACGTTGATATGTAATGCTTGTACAGAAAGTCGGGGATGATCTTTTCCAGGGTATCCATGCGCAAGTGTCCTTGGTCTGCAAAATAACGATATCGGCACGCTAGGTGCGAACCAGTGGTTTGCGCTGTAGTTGTCCGGCCGCGTTGCGCAGGCCAGGCAGCCATTGCGCGCTTACGGTGTCACCATGCAGCGTGCCGCGCTCGTGGGACAGCGGATCGAAAGGCGTGCCGGTCTGTACGGGTTGCAGACTGGCCTGATGCTCATGCCACACGAGATTGTGCAGCGCCAGGCAACGGGCCAGGATTTGCTGCTCGGTCGCTGATGCATGGCGTTGTTCGTCTTTGCATCGTGCGGCCAGGCGATCCCAGAGCAGTAGCAGTTGATCCCACTGCGAGGCGACGGCGATCAACCGTACCAACTGACGCTCGACCGGTTCGTCAACGCTTAGCCAAGCTTGCTTGAGGGCAGGGTCCATATTGATGCAGTCGAGCAATTCGCGCTCCGGGCCAAAGGCTTGACACTCAACGGTAAGGGGGGCAGCCGAGGGTGATGGGGCGCAGAGCTCGCGGAGCGCCTGCTGCACCTGTTGGTCGGACGCAAGCAAGGCTAGCAAGGTTGTGCGGACAGTGCCTTGCAGCGCGGAATTGGGGAGCTGTGGCTTATCTTCGTTCACGCAGAAGTCTCCAGCAACATCTGCATTGAACGGCGAACCTTCAGTTGGTAAGGCAGTTGGTGACAGAAGGCCACGATGCTGGCACGGTCTTGATTGCTCAATTGAAGGAAGCGCTGTTTCATGTCCAGCACTACCCATCCATCCGGTTCCGCGTAAGGTGAGGGGATCACGGGGACATATGTGCTGCCGGCCAGTACGGCCAGTTGGTCAGGGGGCACCGTATTCCAGAAGTTGTGATAGATGATGGGCAAGTAAAGGCTCAGTAAGTCCATGCTGGCGGTGGCCCTTTTCTTCCGTTCACGCAGTTGCTTGTTTTCCTGACGCAACTGATTCAGCTCGTTGAGTCCAATGCGCTGTTCCAAGGCCTGGGTGCGCTCGGCCAGCAAGTCGAGGTAACGGAACACCACCGCAGTTTCGGTGAATGATCCGAGAAAGCGCTCCAACTGTTCGGACGGGGCGGAGTCAAGAGTCTGCTGGGCTGATGGGTTTGCAGAGGTCATACAGGGTTGCTCTCGGGCGTATACGCAATGAGCCCGCTTCGCCTTTTATGGGAAGCGGGCTGGGCGGTTCAGTGCAGCGTTTGTAGGGTATGTTCCAGAGCCAGCGCCTGCTCGCGCAAACGAACGAGGGTGACCTGTTTGTCGTGAGCGCTGGCTTGGGATTGGGCAGTGAGCAGATCAATGTCCTGCAGGCGCTCATTGAGCAGCGCTTCGACGCGATCCTCCCAATAACTGCGGACTCGATTGTGCAGAAGCTCGTCCATGGCCGAGGCCTGACGGTCGAAGCTTTGCAGCCATTGGGTCCTGGCTTTTTCCGAACTGCGCCGCAGTTGGTTGAGGCGCTCCTGCTGCAAATGCTGCAGAGCCTCACGATGCTTTTGTTCGGCTTGCAGCTTGAATCGCTCCAGCTCGTTCTGTAAGCGTATTTGTTCTTTCTGGCTCTGTTCCAGTGCCCAGCCGGTCAACTGGCGTTCGTTGGCGATGTCTTCATTGCGAGCCAGGGCTCGGCGCAGCGTCTGACGTTGTTGCTCCAGTTCGGCGATTGCCGCTTCGCGCTCGGCCATGGCATGAGCGTCGACCACCTGAACTTCGGTGGGGCCACCCAAGGCATTGCCGACGCGTTCGCCCCAGTAGCTCAGAGACAGCATTTCCAGGCCGCCGAGCTTGTCCATGATCGGTTGCGGGATGCCTTTGACGGTGGAGCTTCCCTGCTGAACACCTTTGACGACCTTGACGGTAGTACTGATGGTCTTGGCCAGTTTCCCGGTATTAACCGCGATCTTGGCAACCTTGGCCCCTTTACCGATCAGTGCCGCAATCTTCGCTCCGGCCGATGCAGGGTTGACGAGCATCAGGCCAATGTCGGCAACCTCTCCTACCATCCGTCCAATGAAGGCCCCACTGAAATTGCCCGTCTGTTGCAGCGTCATCGGCAGTGGTTGGCTCGTGAGAGCCTGTTGCTGATGGGTCAGCACCTGCAGGCTCTGCTCATGATCGTCCATGTCCTGGACCTGCAAGGCTGCCTGCTTCTGCGTCATCACTTGCTGAGCTTCCTGCTGCTCGTTCAACGCCTGTTGCAACTGAGTCAGTCGGCCGATATCGATAAAGTCCTCGGCGGTCACCGTTTCCGGGGCGGGCAGGCGCAGGTTGAACTCGACGATATCGGCCGCGGGCAGTTCGAGGGTGCCGTAGCTCTGCGAGAGCTCGCTGAACTGTCTGGCGATATTTCGTATGGCGGCCGCTAATTGCTGGCTACCTTGCTGACCGAAGCGCTCCCATTCGGATTCTTCAGAGAGGGTGACGGCCTGCTCATCGAGTTGCTGCGCCAGGTGTTGACGTTGCTTGCCCAGGCTGACGGTGGCTTGCTGGCTGAGGCGGGCGCGGTCTGCTTGCTGGTCGCCATACAGGTTGGACTTGAATTCGGCCAGTCGCTGTTTGCGCTCGACCAGTGCTTGATGCAGGGCTTGTGCCTGCTGTTCCGAGTCGACCTCGCAAGCGCGTTGCTGATCGGCGTTTTGCCCGAGAGCATTCTGCAAAACCGGGCGCAGCTCTGCTTGAAAACGACGCAGGCGTATGCTCTGAAGATCGTCGCGTGCACGCTGCACGAACTCCAGAATGTCTTCGCGCCCCAGGCCTTCGCGATGGCTGGTCGCCAAGCGCGCACGCAAGCCAGTGGTGCTTTCGATTTGCTGGGCCCACTGTTCGAGCGACGGGGCTCTTTCACCCCGCGCAATAGCCGCTTCGATTTCATCCCAGTGACTGACCAGTACTTTCACGCGCTTGCCGGACTGCTGCACGATTCTTAGCGTGTCCATGTCAGCGGCGGAGGGACCACGGGGGCTCAATAGGTAAAGCACTGCGTCAGCCTGACGAACCTGAGACAGGGTGTATTCGCGATGGTTGGCAGAGGTGCTGCCCAACCCCGGCAGGTCGATGATGGATACGCCTTTGAGCCAAGGCTGAGGCAGTTCCAGCACCGCGCACGCCGCGCCATGAGGGGCATGGGTGGTGACGTCGGCAAATTGCGCCTCATCCAGTGGCGATTGACTGCCATCCCGACCAACCAACGACATGCCCCGGTCGGCGGCATATTCAATGAAGGTGGGCAGGGCGGTTGTCTCTTCGAGTGCGGTTTGCAGCAGCGGCTCTTGCAGCAGCATGTTCAACAGGCTGCTCTTTCCTACGGAAAAGCTCCCCAGCAGAGCCAGGCGCAAAGGGGTATCGGCATGAAGGACTTCAGCGGCCAGGGCCTCGACCGGCTGTTGCCAGTCGGTCGGCAGACTGGACAAGAGTTCATTCAGAAATGCATTAGGCTGTGACATGGTCGCTCCTTCAGGCCTTCAGCGCATTTTGGGTGATGGTCATCAGGTCGTCGATATCTTTACAGGCTTGCTCCAGACGCGATCTGCGCTGGGTAACATTCAGCTTGCCCTGTTCCAGCAGCGAATGGATTTCTCGGCGCTTCTCCAGCTTTGCGTTCAGCGGCTCGAGATACTGCTCTTTCACGCAATCCTGCAGCGCCTGCATTTGATCGGCGAAAACGTTGTTAATGGCATCCTTCACATGATTTTCCAGATGGCGAATGCGCTGTTCCAGCTGACCGGCGGTGTTTTTGATCAGGCGTCGGGTCGTTTCCTTGATCAACTCGCCCTCGGCGGCCTGCGACTTTTGTTCGAACAGCGCCTTCTTTTTCTCGAACTCGGACACTTCGCGCTCGTACTTCTTCTGAGCCTTTTCCATTGTCATGCGCATGCCGGTCTTGCGCTCTTCCTCGGCGGCGATCTGATGCAGACGTTTTTCTTTGTCCTTCAGAGAATCCATCAGTTTGTCCCGCTCCTCCTTCCAGGCTTGCACGTTGCTGTGGTCGGTGTACGGTACTTCGCCATAGGTATCGTCGCTGTACATACCGCCTTTTTTCACCACTTCGCGGCGCGAAGACGCTCTCGGGCTCGGCTGCCCGCCCAGACTGTCGTGCATGCGCTCGACGCGAGACAAGGCCTGGCGTGCCAATTCCAGTTGGGCTGCATTGGACATGTATTTGGACATGTCGCTTTCGATGCTGTCGATCTGCTCATTGCGGGCGGCAATTTCCTGCTCCAGGGCCATTGCTTGCTGGCGGTGCTGTTCGATTGCGCTGAAGTCGAGCATGAATTGAGTGTCGAGCGATGGCATCTGAACATCCATCTTGCTCATCTCACCTCTGATTCGACCTGCGTGTTTTTCCATCTGCTTGCTGTAATCGGCACTCAGCCCGTCCAGCGCCTTGGCCAATTCCTGCTTCTGCCTATTCCATGCGTCGCCGACCTGTGCTGAGATGGATCGGAACTGCTCGTGCAGATCGTCCGGCAGGGTCACGGTCTTGACCCGTTTCTTGATCTGTCGCTCCACATAACCGGCGTCGACCTGGTTCTCGATATCGGCTTTGAGCTCGGCCAAGGGGCTGATCAATTCGCGCTGAATTTTTTCGACCAGTATCCGGGCCGCGCGATCATGTTCTTCTCGCGAATCTCGTGCGACGGCTTCGGACTCCTGTTCGAGCAACTGGGTTTCCAGGTCAAACTGAGCAAGTTCACGTGCTCGCTCTTCAAGGCTCTTGTCCGACTCCAGTTGTTGCAGCTCATCTTGTAGCGTTTCGGCCAGTTGTTGCTGGATGTGGAACATCTGTTGCATCGGCTTGCTATAGAGCTGTTCCAGCGCTTCACCGTTGGTAAACATTTCAGCAATACGCAACGACAGTTGTTCAATGCCCGACTGTTTGCGCTTATCTGGATCGCTCTCCATCGCCCAGTGAGCGCTGACCGGGATCAGATGATTCTTGTCAGTCAGTTGCTTGTACTCATTATCGTCTTGCAGATGGCGGCGGAAGTTCTGCCGCACAACGTCCAGCTTTTCCTCAATACGCTGCTCCACCGGCACGCGACGCTCACGTGCGTCGTCGGGTGCCAGTACCTTGTCCCACCAACCAATGACTGTGACAAACTTTCGAAAGTTGTTGCGCAAGGTTTCTGTTAGAAATTCCCATTCCGTAGCGGCGCCACCGAGCTGTGTGGTGTTTTGAACCCATAGGGCTATGTGGGCTTCGGCAATGGCTTTGCGAGTGATGGCTTCGTGGTGTTTGATCACCGTTTCCAGGCCTGGGGTGTCCACCAAAACCAGCCCCTTTTCGAGCAAGGGGTGGTCCATGAACGCCTCGATATAGTCCAGCGTCTGCCGAACATCGGCGTGGCTTTCATCCAGTTCGGTGCCCCAACGCTCGAGCGCCATGTCGTCATTCCATGGCACTTCCTGCACTGGTCTTCCATCTTGGAAATGGATGCGAATGAAGCGCTCGGTGCGATCGGCAGGCAGCATGCGTACGAAGGTGTTGATGGCGGTGGTGGCTTGCAGGGCGGTCGGCAGCAACTCAATCCCCAACAGCGCGTTTACCAGGCTTGACTTGCCACGGGAAAACTCACCCAGCACGACCAGGCGTACGGCATCTGCATTCAATGCATCCAGCAATTCGGCAAAACGGGCATGGGAAGTGCGTAGCTTGTCACTTCCGAACTCATTGAACAGGCTTTGGGTGCGGCTGAGGAACTCCTTGGCCACTTTGATTTTCTGCTGACGCTGTTCGAGGCCTTGAGTCAATATGTTGGTCATGGATTGTTATCTTTCTCAGGTTGTCTGGCGGCTTGAAGCTTGTGCCGATAAGTAAGAAAAGGTCTTCCGCGAGGAGATGCACGACGATTGTTTAAGCATTCAGCAGTCGCTGGCATTTAACCTGACGTGCAGGAAGATAATTGACGGATCAACGCGCAGGGTGTCGGAAGCGAATTCGGTTGGGACCGATGCTCAGAAAATTGATTAGGGTTGAGCAGCATGACTGTGTCTCCTGACAAAAGGTTGTTCCTTACCCGAGAGGCATCTCACAGGTCTGGGTGCGTCCGAATTGCTGACTTGGTCAAACCTGAAGTTTGAGTTTGACAGGTGTTCGCGACAGGTTGTGTCGTCATGCGTTGACAAAGTATTCCTGGCTGACATCCTCCGGATGTCACGGATGCAATGTGTATCTCGGCAGCACATTGTTGTTAGTCGTAAGGAAGTGTCATGGATCCAAGCCACTAATTTATGGCTTTTTGATATTGATTGTCCATTTCAAGACTTGCTTAGACGGAGCGACGTTAGCTCAGCCGAGGTGAGTCCTAGAGCAGGATTCAGAAAAATTACTGATGGGTGAATCGTGCCGATGACCGCCTCAGTATCAGCCAAGGCGTAGTCTATCGGAAGGGTTGAGCATCGGCGTTTTAGATAAGCGCCGAGCTGTTTCATTTTCTTCGTTCACCACATTCCGTCGTTCGTAGGGCTGCCGTCTCGGCTCTGCTGGTCGCCGTAGATTAGGACATCACTGTTGACTCGCTCTAGGTCTCGGGCGTCGAAGTCGACGAAGGGGGGGCGGGAATAATCTTGCTCAAAGGGGTAAATGATGTGCGCGAAGCCACTGATATCCTGCTAGCCGGCCGTAGACATGTGCTAGAAAAAGTCCAAGTGAAATTCGCTGGCCTTAATAAGACCGTCGCCATTCAGCTGTCCAATAACGGCGCTGCGAAGCTCCCCGCAGTGCTACCGAACGATCTTCTTCGTCATTTCGTACTTCCTTTCCTCGCGGAGACAGCTGAAGGAGTTCATTTAGGTGGCTCTATCGCTTCTCTTGGCTGCTTGGCATATACACTGAGAGTGCGGGGGCCGAGCCCGATGCACAGTCCAGGCAGCCGGCTGTCATGGTCGAGTGATTGTTTATCACTGGTTGAAGTCTCTCGTTAGCGTATTGAGACGACTTTTCGATCTTGGTTCTGGCTGAGGGCCGACACTGACAGGCTCCCAGTGGCTGCTTCCTGAATGTGCTTGCTCCACCAGTCCATCATAGGGCGTATGCGTTCGATATAGTCCGCCCGGTTGTAGGCACTGCGAACCTCGTCCTTGTCCACATGGGCAAGCGCCACCTCGATCAACTCAGGATCCCAACCGTGCTCGTTGAGAATAGTGCTAGCCATTGAGTGCATGCCATGGCTCACCAGGCGTCCCCTCGAAACCAAACGCGTTAGCGTCATGTAGCTAAGGAATGGCTGACCCATTTACGTTGAGGGTCACAAAATTGGCCCATTCAGTCATCAGCATACGGCGCTTTTCCAGCAAGTCACTGCGCCAATAGGCAGCTTCTGCCCCATGCGCAACCACGTGAGCCAACGACATCTCGCAGACCTCGCGCGCGTGGTGCGTACATTCAGCCGCCCAATCCCGGAACGTGCTGCGAAAGCCGTGAGCCGTGATGACATTGTCATTGCTGTCACGCCAACCTTTCCCCTGACCCTCTCGATCCTTTTGATCCATGCGGCGCAACGTCATCAGCATGGCCATATTGCTAATCGGTCGACCCTTGCGGGCGCCTGGGAACAGCAGCGAGCTGCCTGCGATCCGCGGGAGCCCTTCCAGCAAGGCTATAAGTGCATCGGAGAGCGGCACAGTATGGGGCTTGCCAGTTTTCATTCGCACCGCAGGAATCGACCATAGCTTGGCTTTCAAGTCGATCTCACTCCAGTTCGCTTCAAGCACTTCACTGGTTCGGCAGGCCGTGAGGATGGTCATTTTGAGCGCGCTGGCAGAGAGTCCTTCCACACTATTAAGTGCCTGCATAAAGCGAGACAACTCCGAGTAGGGCAGTGCCGGGTGGCTTTGGGTGCGTTTAGTCTTGGCGCTTGGTGGTAGCAGTTTGTCTAAGTGTCCACGCCAGCGGGCTGGATTTTCACCGTCTCGTAATCCACGTGCTTTAGCGGCATCGAGGACCAGTTCGATCCGGTTGCGTACCCGGCTCGCTGTCTCGTTTTTGCTGCTCCAAATAGGCTTCAGGATTTCGAGAAGATGCTCGGTGGTGATCTGACTAGTCGCTAGCTCACCGATAATGGGGGCGGCGTAAGTAGCCAGTGTGTTTGTCCACTGTTGGGCATGTTTGACGTTTTTCCAGCCGGCACGATGGGCCTCTATGTAGTCGTTGGATACGTCTTGGAACGTTACGGATTTCCTTATGCGATGGTGCTCAGCAGCCTGCTGTGCTATGCGCTCATCATCACGCGCCTGCAGCGGGTCAATGCCGTCCCGCAGTAGGCGCCGATTATCACTGCTTTTTTGTCGAGCCTCCTTAAGACCGATTGCGGGATAGGTGCCCAAGCCCATTTCTCTTCGCTTTCCCGCAAGCTGGAAACGCAGCACCCAATATTTCTTCCCGTTGGGTTTGACCAAGAGGCGAAGGCCGTCTCCATCTTCGTAGGTGCCCGCGGTCGTTAGATTTTCAATTTGCTTAGCCGTCAGCTTTCCCAAGTGAGTATTCCTTTATCGATTCTGTCCCCCCACTTGTTCCCCCACAAAGGCTAGGAAGGTGACGAACGTTAGTGGATGTCTTGAGACGATGATAGGCTTATTATCCCTTTAAAATAAAGGGATAGCGAATTTTCATGGTTGTTGATGGATGTTAGTTGGGCGGACTCCTTCACCGCCAAATTCGATGTAAACAAAACCCCTGGTTTCGAAAGAAACCAGGGGTTTTGTGATTTCTGGGGTTTGAAAGGTACAACTTTTATCAGCTCAGTTGTCTGGCCTTTCAGTCTGCGGCCCCATGACGTCACACCCTATGCCTAAGCCCGCCCTCAATGCCTATGCCGATGATGCACATCCGGAAAGTGCGCATGGCTATGCCTCATCACTCCATGCGCATGCTCATGGCTATGAGGCACCTTCGAGTCCCACTCAAACCCATGCTCATGTTGATGATGCTCATCATGCACATGCCAGTGCCCATGTTGCGTTGCCTCATGCACATGCTCATGGGCATGCCGCTCCGTCAGGTGCAGCCACACGCCCACGGCCATCAGCGCCGAGGCAATCCAGAAGGCGACGGTCACCGACTCGCCAAACACCAGTAACGCCACTGCAGCACCGAGAAAGGGTGCCGTGGAGAAGTAAGCGCCGGTACGCGCGCTGCCCAGCCCGCGGAGGGCCAGCACGAACATCACCAGGCTGATGCCATAGCCGAGGAAACCTACCAGTAGAATCGGCGCCAGTTGCGCCATGCCCGGAATCTGCGCCCCCAGGTAAAGCGCCAGGCTGCAATTCACCAACCCCGCAATCAAACCCTTGGCGCCAGCGATAAAGAGCGCGTCAGACGCCGACACCTTGCGCGTCAGGTTGTTATCAATGCCCCAGCACAAACACGCCAGCGCAACGGCGAGCGGTCCGGTCCAGTCCTGATGGCTGCTGTCAGCACCGGACCACGACAACACCACGCCGCCCAGCACAATGGCGAGCATGCCGAGGACGATGCGTCGGTCGGCGTTTTCGCGGAACACGACCCAGGCGATCACGGCGGTCAGTACCGACTCAAGGTTGAGCATCAGGGAGGCGCTGGCGGTGGTGGTGCGGGTCAGGCCGAACATCAGTGCAACGGGGCCGAGGAGGCCGCCGAAGGCGATGGCGCCAAGTAGCCAGGGCCATTCCGATGGGGTTAGCCCGGTAGGTTTCCAGCCGCGATCACGGATCAAGCGCACACCGGCAAGGCCAATGCCGCTGCCGAGGTAGAGCAGGCCGGCGAGCAGGATGGGCGAGAGGCCCAGGCCAAGACTTTTGGCGAGCGGGGTGCTGGCGCCGAACAGGGCGGCGGCCGCGAGGGCGTAAATGATGCTGAGGTTCATGGGCCATCCTCGAAAGTCAGGCCCATGATACGTCGCTTGCCGGGGTCAGCGCCCTGGCAATTTCGTACTTTATTGCGCGGTTTTCAGCTTGATCACATCACCGGAGATTTTGGTGGTGTAACCGTTCAATACCCAAGCCCAGAACCACTTTTCCTGCACTTGTGTGTTGATCAACGCGTCGCCGCCCTTGGCCTTGATGGCTGCATCGTGGGCGCGTACGAAGCGGTTGTTCTGGCCGATGGGGATGACGCCCAGCAGCATGATGCCGGTGGCGCTGGCTTCGCTGTGGCCGAGGACGGTGTATTGGCTGGCGTCGTATTGCTGGGTTTTCATGGCGGTGCCGGTGCAACCTGCCAGGGTGAAACCAAGTACGGCTGCTGCAACGACTTTACTGACGTATTTCACTCATAACTCCATAGGTTCAATCTCGAGATTCAATTCTCGGGGGGGCGACACTCTAAGCGCTCAGTTGGCAGATTGAAATCAATCAGCGAGGCTGGGTCGCAGTCTGGCGGGTACTGCGCGGTGATCCCATTGCAGCCTGGTTGGGGCTCGACAGCGCCCACATTTATTCTTCGGCGTGTCAGAGATGCAGCCACGCCAGGCCACCCAACATCACCGCCACCCCGCCGGCGGTGTACGACATGCGTTTGAGCCATTCCTTGCGCGTGAGCAGGGTAATCGCCGCCAATGAAATCGCGATCTGAATCGCCGTCATCGCCTGGGCCCAGCGATGGTGCTGGTGCAGCGCTTCCTCGGATTTGTGGTCCCAGTCCCGTGAAGTGGCCTCAAGCGTTTCGGCCTGTTTACGCACTTCTTCCTTCTGGCGCTTGTAGCGCTCGATCTCCGCCTGGTAATGCGCCGCATCCACGCCGGGAATATGGCTGGCCAGTTCTGCCAGGTTCTGGCGGCTGGATTTGGCCTGGTAGTAGTTCCACTGGTTAGCGGCTTCGGTCTTGATGATGGCGGCGTTGTTCTTGTCCATCGCAGCTTCACTTTCGCTGGAGCCGGCCTGATAGCTGAGCATGGCACCGACGGTCGCCATGATCGCGGTCATCACGGCGATACGACTGGCAAAGCTATCGCCGCGGCCGTGAGCATGCTCGGTGGTGTGTTCAAGGTGTTTTTCGTGGGGGCTGGGAACTTCGAAGGCTTCGGACATGGGGCGACCGCGAACGGATTGAGGTGCGCTGATTGTTCACCAGCGCAGCTGTCTCAAGCCTGTACGTAACGCTGCAAACCTGCCACCAGTGCATCGAATGTCACCCGGCAGCGTGGGCTGTTGCGCAGGTCTTCGTGCATGCTGACCCAAGTGTCCATTTTAAACGCGAAGCCGTCAGGCAGCACTCGGCGCAGACGTGGGTCGCGCTGGGCCAGTTGTACCTGGCACCCACCGATGCCGGCACCGGCGCGGATCATTGCCAGTTGCGCCAGGTCGCTGTCGCTACTGATGGCGAAGGCGTTGCGCTCAAAACCCTTGATTGCCAGGCTGCGGATAAATGCAGTGGCTTGATCAAAGCCGATGACGGAGTGGCCGGCCAGGTCGTGCATGTGTTGGGGAATGCCGTGTTGCTGCAGGTAATCGTCACGGGCATGCAGGCCGACTTCGATCAGGCCGATACGCCGCGCCAGCAGCTGCTCCTGGCTGGGGCGCACCATGCGCACGGCAATGTCGGCTTCCAGCTGCAGCAGGTCGCTCAAGCGGTTGGTCAGCACCAGTTCCACCTTCAGGTGCGGGTGTTCCCGGTGCAATTGCGTGATGATCGGCGGCAGTACCTCCACACCCACCACTTCACTGGCCGATACTCGTACCACGCCGCGCACCTCATCGCCTTGGGACGAGGCGGCGCGTTCAAGGGCGGCGGCGGTACGCGCCATGGTTTCTGCATGCGCCCGCAGTGTGTGGGCGACCGTAGTGGGTAATAAGCCTGAGGGCGAGCGGGTGAACAACACGACGCCCAGCGCCGTTTCCAGCGCGGCGATGTGCCGCCCTACCGTGGGTTGGGTGATGCCGAGCTGCCGTGCGGCCCCCGACAGCGATCCTTCCTTGAGTACACCGAGAAATGACCGGTAAAGCTCCCAACCGATATTCGTAGCCATACATAAATGTATAGCGGCTCGATACTCTTGGGCAATTCCTCTATAGCTGTTCCGCATCCAACATACCCTCATCAACCAACAGTGGGAGAGGGTGATGAGCAAGGTTCTGGTTTTGGGTGCAACCGGTGGCATTGGTGGCGAAGTGGCGCGGCAGTTGAGCGCGGCGGGCTGGGAGGTGCGGGCGTTGACTCGGGATCTGATCAAGGCTCGCAGCCAAAATCCTGTTTTTACGTGGCTAAAAGGCGATGCCCTGAATCGCGACGACGTGATCGCGGCCGCCCGGGGCTGCGCGGTAATCGTGCACGGCGTCAATCCGCCGGGTTATCGCAAATGGGCCGAGTGGGTGTTGCCGATGATCGACAACTCCATTGCGGCGGCCATCTGCGAAGGCGCGACAGTCGTGCTGCCCGGCACGGTCTACAACTTCGGGCCGGATGCATTCCCTGTGCTGCACGAAGACTCACCCCAGCACCCGCTGACTCGCAAGGGCGCGATCCGTGTGCAGATGGAGCAGCGCTTGCGAGCCGCTTCCACTCAGGGCGCCCGGGTGGTGATTGTGCGCGCTGGGGATTTTTTCGGCGCCAGGGTGGCCAATAACTGGTTTGCCCAAGGCTTGGTCAAACCCGGCAAACCGGTGCACACCATCCGCTACCCAGGCGATTACGGCGTGGCCCATCAATGGGCTTATCTGCCGGACGTAGCGCGTACAATGCTTGAGTTGATTGAGCGTCGTGCCAGTCTTGGCGCCTTCGCCTGCTTTCATATGGCTGGGTACATGGATGCGGACGGTACGCAGATGGCTAAGACGATCCAGCGTGTGGTGCTGCGCAGGACGGGCCAGCAACCCAGGGTCGGCGCGTTTCCCTGGTGGTTGTTGAACTGGGCGGCGCCTTTTGTCGTCACCGTGCGTGAGATGCAGGAGATGCGCTACCTGTGGCAAACACCGTTGCGCCTGGATAACCAGCGCCTGCTCGCGACGCTCGGCCATGAGCCCCACACACCGCTGGAACAGGCGGTGGAGGCCACCCTGGTTGGCCTGGGTTGCCTGCCTACTTGCGTTTGATCAGGCGTGCATACACGGCGAGGTTGACCACCACCACCACGGCCCCCAGCACTAATTGAGTATTCGCAGTCAGCCCGGCTGGGTAGATCATCGTCAAAATGTAATGCTCGATAAACCCACCGCCATAACCATCCTGCCCTGCCAAGTGGCGAAACAGGTTTTCCCAACGGGTGAGTGGGCAGGGCAGGTGCAGCACCTCCACCGCGATGCCCCAGGCAACGGCGGGCAGGTGCAGCCACATTACCCTGGGCCACTTCAGGGTGAGCAGGCCGCCGAACAGCACGAACAGGATAAAGGCCAGGTGGAACAGCACGAGGCCGTCGGCGGCTAGGCGGTAGAGCATGTTTGAGCTCGATGTGAGGTGAAGGGGTACGTGAATTTTTGCAGCGCGCCGTTATAGCTCCAGTTGACTGGCATTGATACCGAACGCTTTGGCTATCTTTTCCCGCGTGGTGCGGCGGGGTTTGCTGACCGCTTCCTGCTGGGCAAATGCCGATTGTGAAATACCCAGGCGTTTGGCGACTTCTTCCTGGGTCAGGCTCAGATGCTCGCGCCACGCGCGAATAGGTGTTGCGCCATCCACCAGGCGGCTGACTACCGCATGGGGTATCAGGTTTGGATCGTTTTGCTGCGCCACATAGTGTTCATAGGGAATCACCACATAGGCTGGCTCGCCCTGCGTATTGTGGATGATCTGTACGGCAGTAGGTTCGCTCGTCACGTTTTTTACCCTCTTGGATGCTGACGACCTGGGTGCTGCCGTCCCAGTCGAAAATGCTGATGGTACGAATGCAACCGAAGCAATTATTTGACGGCTTTTCGCGTCCATTGGATTGAGTTTATGGAAGCTTAATAAGTCTTTTATAAGGTTTTCAATCGATATTTTCAGAACCGCGTCAACGGGTCATGAATCAACGGTCGTGGCCCACGAAGGTTGCTTGCAGGCAACGAGGGCCGTTATTGTGCTGAATCCTTTTAGTCCTCGCCCCAAGGTTGTGTTGTGATGAATGCACCGCGTACCGCTGTCCCGATCAAAGCCGTTATTTTCGATATGGACGGGTTGTTGCTGGATACCGAAGGCATCTACACCGAAGTCACGCAGATCATTGCCGAACGCTATGGTCGTACCTACGACTGGAGCATCAAGCAGCACATCATCGGGCGGGGTGCCCAGGATTTGGCCGATTACGTGGTCAAGGCCCTGGACCTGCCGATCACGCCCGCCGAGTTTCTGGAAATACGCGAACCGCTGATGAGCGAGCGCTTTCCCAAGGCCCAGGGCATGCCCGGCGCCGAGGCGTTGGTGCGGCATTTGAAGGCGCACAATATTCCGATTGCGGTGGGCACCAGTTCATCGCGTAACTCGTTTGGCCACAAGACCACCCTGCACCGTGAATGGTTTGGCCTGTTCGACACCATCGTCACCGCTGACGACCCGGAAGTAGGCGCTGCCAAGCCCGCGCCGGATATCTTCCTCACCGCCGCGCGCCGGTTGGGTGTAGCGCCTGAGGATTGTCTGGTGTTCGAAGATTCGCCTTTCGGCGTGACGGCCGCTAAGGCTGCGCACATGACCGCTATTGCGGTGCCCGATGAGGCGATGGCTGACAGCAAGTACCAGCATGCTGACCAGATTATTCGCAAGCTCGCCGACTTTGATTTGGCCGCCTACGGCTTGCCCCCCATGGCCTGACCCCGCGCGGTCAAAAATGTGGGAGCTGGCTTGCTCGCGAATGCAGGGTGTCAGTCAGTAGATTTATCAACTGACTCACCGTATTCGCGAGCAAGCCCGCTCCCACATTTGGGTTGCGGTTCTGCAAAAATCAGGCGCTGAAACCACCATCGATGGTCAGGCTGGCGCCCGTGATATAGCCGGCTTCCGGCCCGGCCAGATAGGCCACAAAACTGGCAATCTCCTCCACATGCCCATACCGTCCCACCGCCATCAACCCGATCAGACTTTCGGCAAAATCACTGTTCGCCGGGTTCATATCGGTGTCCACCGGCCCAGGCTGCACGTTGTTGATGGTAATGCCCCGTGGCCCCAGGTCCCGCGCCAATCCCTTGGTCAACCCCACCAGCGCCGCCTTGCTCATGGCGTAGGGCCCGCCACCGCCAAAGGGCATGCGTTCGGCGTTGGTGCTGCCGATATTGATCACGCGGCCGCCTTCACCCATGTGTTTGGCGGCTTCCTGGGTGGCGATAAACACGCTGCGTACGTTGATCGCCAGGGTCTGGTCGAAGTCTTCCAGCTTGAAGTCTTCCAGCGGCGCGATGGCCAGCACGCCGGCGTTATTCACCAGGATATCCAGGCGTCCAAACGCCTCGACCGTGGCGTTGACCGCAGCGCGAATCGCCGTGGCATCGGCGCTGTCGGCGTGAATCGCCAGAGCCTGACCCCCTGCGCTGATCACCTCGTTCTGCAGTGTTTCAGCCTTGGCGGCCGAGCTGACGTAGGTAAAGGCAACCGCTGCCCCCTGGTCGGCGAGGCGCTTGACGATGGCGGCGCCGATGCCGCGGGAACCGCCTTGAATCAAGGCGACTTTGCCGGTGAGGTTGTGTGTGGTCATGTCGATCTCCGAGGTAGTTGATGGAGCGAGTATCGACCTCACCCGCGCTGCTCGGTAGCCCGTGGTTGCTATAGTCTGTGTAAACCAAAAGTTTAGAGTTTGGCGATATGGAAAGCTTTGGCAGTATCGAATGCTTTGTGCGCAGCGCCGAGGGTGGCAGCTTTGCCGAGGCTGCTCGGCACCTGAGCCTGACCCCGGCTGCGGTGGGTAAAAGCGTTGCCAAGTTGGAGGCGCGTCTCGGTGTGCGGCTGTTCCAGCGCAGCACTCGGCGTCTGGCGCTGACCGAAGCCGGCAAGATGTTCCTGGCGGAAGTCAGCGGCAGCCTCACCACCATTCAGAATGCGGTCGCCAACCTGGCCAGTGCCGAAGGGCGGCCGGTGGGCACGCTCAAGGTCAGCATGGGGCCAGTGTTCGGTAACCGGTACGTGGTGCCGTTGCTGGGCGAATTTATGCGGCGTTGTCCGGATATCAGCCCGGACTGGCATTTCGATAACCGCCAGGTCGACCTGATCGGGCAAGGCTTCGATGCGGCCATTGGCGGCGGGTTTGAGCTGCCCCAAGGCGTGGTGGCGCGCAAGTTGACCCCGGCGCACCGGGTGCTGGTGGCGTCGCCGGATTACCTGGCGCGGTGCTCGCTGGTGCTGGCGCCCGATGACCTGTCGCACTGCCTTGGCATCTTGATTCGCTCGCCGCAGACTGGCCGGGTGCGTTCATGGCAACTGACCCACCGTGAGCGCGAGCACAGCCCACTGGTACTGAAGCCAGCCATGACCATGAGCGACTCCGAAGCCGCCTGCTGCGCCAGTGCCCAGGGCCTTGGCATCGCGCTGGTGAGCATGCCAATGGCCGTGCCGTTCCTGGACAGCGGTGCGTTGGTGCGTGTGTTACCCGACTGGTATGTGGACGACGGCAATATTTCCATCTACTACGCAGAGCATAAATTGCTGCCGGGCAAGACGCGGGCGTTTGTGGATTTCATTATTGAGCAGTTCGCCGAGCAGAAACTGGCTCAACGGTTCAGTGCTATCTGAGCAGGGCCTTGCATCGAGTCGTGGCCATCGCGGGCAAGCCCGGCTCCCACAGTGATCGCAATCCAATGTGGGGGCCGGGCTCACCCGCGATGCAGGCGCATCGGTCTACCGCCCGAACTTGCCCGGCCAGCCGATGACCTTCTTCGGCCGCGGTGTCGCATAAGTTCTGACCTTCGAAGTCGACAACCCCAACCGCACCAACGACTCGGCCACCATCACCGCCGCCGCTACCCCGTCCACCACCGGCACCCCGGTGCGCTGACGGATCTGCTCATCCAGCCCTGCCATGCCGCCGCAGCCCAGGCAGATCACCTCGGCCTTGTCGTCGCGGATGGCCAGTTCGGCCTGGCGCACGATGGCCTCCATGGCGCCCAGCGGGTCTTCTTCCAGTTCCAGCACCGCCATGCCGCTGGCGCGCACCGAAGCACAACGCTGGTAGAGGCCGGCGAGTTTCAGTCGGTCTTCAATCAGCGGCACAGTGCGGTCCAGGGTGGTCACCACCGAGTAGGCGTGCCCCAGGAACATCGCGGTGCTGGCCGCCGCTTCGGTGATATCCACCACCGGTACATTGAGCAGTTCCTGCAGGCCTTCACGGCCATGTTCGCCATAGCCGGCCTGGATCACCGCATCAAAGGGCTGGTCGTAGGCCATTACCCGATCCATCACGGCGATGGCTGCCAGATAGCTTTCAAAGTTGCCTTCCACCGATTCTGCGCCGAAGTACGGGGTGAGCCCGACAATCTCGGTGCCCGGTGAAGCCACGGCCCGTGCTTGCTGGGCAATGGTGTCGGTGATGGATTCAGTGGTGTTGACGTTGACCACGAGGATACGCATGGAAAGTCCTTGTTTAATGACTGACGTTATCGACGGCAATGCTTTCGCCGCTGACATCGGCGTAGTGCGGTTGACGCTTGGCAATCAGCAGGTACAGCAACCCGGCAATGCCGGCGCCAAACAACCAGGAAAACGGCGAGACGCTGGCAAACCCCGGCAGCAGCGCCAGTAAGATGGCGATCACCGCCGCAGGAATAAACGCCGCCACGGCGCGCATATTCACGCCTCGGCTGTAGTAATAAATGCCTTGGGGGTCTTCGCTGTACAGCTGCGGCACATCCACCTGGCTTTTACGGATCAGCCAGTAATCGACCATGATCACCCCGTACAACGGCCCCAGCAGCGCGCCGAGGCCAGAGAGGAAATACACGATCACCAGTGGGCTGTTATAGAGGTTCCACGGCAGGATCAGCACGGCAACGAAGGCGCTGATCAGTCCGGCGCGGCGAAAGTTCAGGTAGTTGGGCGCCAGGTTGCTCAGCACAAAGGCCGGGGCGACGAAGTTGGCCATGATGTTCACCGCCACGGTGACGATCAGGAAGGCCAGGCAGCCGAGCACGAGAAAGAAGGTGTTGGGGATCGCCGCGATGATTTCGGTCGGGCTTTCGATCACGCGGCCATTGAGCTGGAACTGTCCGCCGCACAGCAGCACGGTGATGGCGGCGAACACCAGGATATTCACCGGCAGGCCCCAGAAGTTGCCGACCTGGATAGTCCTGCGGCAGGGTGAGGAACGGGCGAAGTCGCAGAAGTTGAGGATCAAGGTGCCGTAGATGGCCAGCCACAGCGCGCCGCCGGCAAAGATATTGCGCCACATCTCCCCGCCACTCAGGGGCTCGCGGATCGACCAGGCAATCTGCCCGTTCGCCTGGAAGTACATCCAGCCGGCCAGCGCAGCCACGGTCAACAGAATCACCGGCCCGGCGAAGCCTTCATAGCGACGTACCATTTCCATGCCATAGGCGAGGATCACCAACTGCACCAGCCATATTGCCACAAAGCACGCCCAACCCAGGGTCGATAGCCCAAGAATCGAGTCGTGGTCATAATCGGCAAACCCTGGATGAATGGCCGTCAGCAGCACGCGGAAAACTACCGAGGCCAGGTAGGTCTGGATCCCAAACCAGGCAATCGCAATTACCGCCCGAATCAACGCCGGAATCTGCGCCCCGTGAATGCCAAAACTGATGCGGCTGATAACCGGAAACGGCACACCGGTCTTCTGCCCCATGTAGCCCGACAAGTTCATGAAGAAGTACACCAGCGCCGCGCCGATCCCCAGGGACAGCAATATTTGCCAGCCGCCCAGGCCCAGTGCATAGAGCCCAATGGCGAATGAATAGTTGGCGATGTTGTGCACGTCATTGGTCCACAGCGCAAAGATGCTATAGCGCCCCCAGCGTCGGCCTTCGACCTTGGTGGGCGCCAGGTCCTTGTTGTGCAGGCGCGGGCTGAGTACCAGCGGGCCGGGGCCTGTGGCTGCAGGATTCAGGGTGGAGGAGGGCAGATCCAGTGCGAGGGTGTTCGAGAGACTTGTACGCATTCCGGCAGGCTCCAGCGCATCTGCAGCAAAGCGGCGGATGGCAAAGTGTATGTAGGTTTTGTATTGATTGTATACAAAGCGTACTTCTGCCTAAGCCATATGCGTGCCAATTCTCGATATATGAAAATCTTGGCTAATTTCGTTTTTATATAGGTCGCGAATAACTTACTGAATTACGGGCACTATAAGTTGACCGTTTGAACAGGTATTTATTTTTTCATTAATTGCAGGGTTATTTATATGCAGCGCCATTGGCGCAGGGAGATGTTACGTTTTGGTGCGTTGTACATTAAGTTGCACACAAAAATGGCACCTATGGTTACAAGGTTGTGTACAGGTTTACCCGACCCCCAAAGCAAATATCGCGTTATGTAGGAGCGAGCTTGCTCGCGAAAAACGTCAACGATAACGCGGGCTTCCTGAATAAACGCGGCGTCCGTGAGTTTTTCGCGAGCAAGCTCGCTCCTACAGAGGCGGTGGCATCGGAGGCTCAAGCCTTGCTGATGATATTCCCCGCATGCAGCCCGCATTCCTTCTGCGTGGCTTCTTCCCACCACCAGCGGCCTTCGCGCTCATGCTGGCGGGGCAGTACCGGCCGGGTGCAGGGCTCGCAGCCGATGCTGATGAAGCCGCGCTCATGCAGGCTGTTGTACGGCAGCTCCAGCATGCGGATGTAGCCCCAGACCTCTTCGCTGGTCATCTGCGCCAGCGGGTTGAACTTGTACAGGGTGCGTTCCGGTGTGGAGAACGCCGTGTCGATTTCCAGCGCCGCCACCTGGCTGCGAGTGCCGGGGCTCTGGTCGCGGCGCTGGCCGGTGGCCCAGGCGCTGACGCCTGCGAGTTTGCGGCGCAGCGGTTCGATCTTGCGGATGCCGCAGCATTCGCCATGGCCGTCCTTATAGAAGCTGAACAGGCCTTTCTCTTTGACGAAGGGCTCCAGCTTGCTCGGGTCTGGCGAGACCAGCTCGATGTCGATCTTGTAGAACTCACGCACCTGCTCGATAAACCGGTAGGTCTCCGGATGCAGGCGGCCGGTGTCGAGGCTGAACACCTTGACGTTCTTGTTCAGCTTCCAGGCCATGTCCACAAGGACCACATCCTCGGCACCGCTGAAGGAAATCCACAAGTCATCGCCGAACTGGCTGAACGCCAGCTTGAGAATGTCCTGGGCAGACTTGTTGGCATAAGTCGTGGCGAGTTCAACGACGTCGAAGGCTTGGTTCATCAGGACGGTTCCTACAGGTCAGTGGCGCTGAGCGCTCTCTAGGAGGGCGATGGTATCAAAAACTGTCCCGCGTTGCGGCGGCGGGCTTGAGTCGCTAGAGTTCGGCAGTCCTTTTGCTCGCTCAACTAACAATATCTAACAGGAGTGTCGTGTGGAAATTGCCTGCCTTGACCTGGAAGGGGTACTGGTTCCGGAAATCTGGATCGCCTTTGCCGAGAAAACCGGCATTGAGTCCCTGCGGGCCACCACCCGTGACATCCCCGACTACGACGTGCTGATGCAACAGCGCCTGCGCATCCTCGACGAGCATGGGCTCAAGCTGGCCGATATCCAGGCCGTTATCGCCACGCTCAAACCGCTGGACGGCGCCATTGAGTTCGTCAATTGGCTGCGCGAGCGCTTTCAGGTGGTGATCCTGTCCGACACCTTCTACGAGTTCTCCCAACCATTGATGCGCCAGTTAGGTTTCCCGACGTTGCTGTGCCACCGATTGATCACTGATGAAAACGACCGGGTGGTGAGCTACCAGTTGCGTCAGAAAGATCCCAAGCGCCAGTCGGTTTTGGCGTTCAAAAGCCTGTATTACCGCGTGATCGCTGCCGGTGACTCCTACAACGACACCACCATGCTGGGGGAAGCGGACCGTGGGATTCTGTTCCATGCGCCGGACAATGTGATTCGCGAATTCCCGCAGTTCCCGGCGGTGCATACGTTTGAAGACCTGAAGAAAGAGTTTATCAAGGCGTCGAATCGGCAGTTGAGCCTGTAAGTTATGCGGCGCGGCTGATTGCCCCATCGCAGGCAAGCCAGCTCCCACCTTTGACCATGTAACGTCAAACGACGCGGTCAACTGTGGGAGTCGGGCTTGCCTGCGATGGCGCCGTCACCGCCTTACCCTCGGCCAGCAAGCGCTCATAAGGAATACGCAAGCCTTCATGCAGACGCTTGATCATCGACAGGCTCAGCTTGCGCTTGTGGTTCAGCACCTCTGACACCCGCCCACTGGTGCCGATAAACGGCTCCAGATCGCGGGCGGTCATGCCCAATTGCTCCATGCGAAACTTGATAGCCTCTACCGGATCCGAAGGGGGCATGGGGTAATGCTCGGCTTCGTACTTCTCGATGAGGACTGCCAGGATTTCCAGCTCATCACCTTCAGGCGAGCCGGGTGGTGCTCCCCATACCTGCTCGACTCGTACGAGTGCCGCAGTCAGGTCTTCCTGGGAGTGAATAGGTTTGATGTTCATCACACAGTCTCCGCGTTGATCTGGTCGTACTGAGCATGGGTTCCCACGAACCGTATAAACCCTAGTTGTCGCTGGTAGTCGATCGCCATGATCACTCGATACTTGTTGCCGCCAACGTTGAACACGACCCTGCCACCCTTAAGAATGCTCGCTGTTCTGAGTTCGGCCTTGAGTGCTTGCGGTGTTGGATAATTGGCCTTTTCCATGTGCCGATACAACTCGACCAGCGGTGTTCTGGCGTCGCTATAAGCTGAATGGCTTTCCCAGAATATTCGTAGGGTAGATAGAGCGATTATCCGCATCGCTTCAACCTCCCGTTTTGGGAGATCATAGGTGCGATTGCGTGGATAGGCAAACTCGGAAATATTTCCAGACGAGGAGGTAGTCGCTTCATGTGATCCTTCACAGGTGGCGGGTGGACGGTCGCTCCGGACGCTATCTGCAAGCGTCTATCCCGTCCACAGCGGTTCTGATTCAGGCTTTTTCTATCGCATGGCGTTCTACTCGAACGCTAGGAAGGGGCTGTGCCCTACAGATTTTCCAACGTTTGTAACAACACACGCACCTTTGTCAGCGACTCCTGATACTCCGCCTGCCACTCTGAATCCGACACAATCCCGCCGCCACCCCAGCAACACACCTGCCCATCCTTGACCAGCAAGCTGCGAATCGCGATGGAGCTGTCCATTTCGCCGCGCACGTCCAGGTACACCAGCGAGCCGCAATACAACCCGCGGCGGGTGGGCTCCAGCTCATCGATGATCTGCATGGCGCGAATCTTTGGCGCGCCGGTAATGGAGCCGCCAGGGAAGCTGCCGGCTATCAGGTCGAGGGCGTCTTTGTCGTCGGCCAATATGCCAGTGACACTGCTCACCAGGTGGTGCACGTTGGGGTAGCTTTCCAGGCTGAACAGCTCCGGCACTTTCACTGAGCCGATTCGGCAACTGCGGCCGAGGTCGTTGCGCAGCAGGTCAACGATCATCAGGTTTTCTGCGCGGTCCTTGGGGCTGGCGAGCAGCTCAGCGGCGTTGGCAGCGTCCTCTTCCGGTGTCAAACCGCGAGGGCGGGTGCCCTTGATCGGGCGGGTTTCGACCTGGCCTTCGCTGATGCGCACGAAGCGCTCCGGCGACAGGCTCAGCACCGCGCCGTCATCGGGCAAACTCTGGAACCCGGAAAACGGCGTCGGGCAGGCTTCGCGCAGCGCGCAGTAGGCTGCCCATGGATCGCCGATGCACGGCGCACGAAAGCGTTGGGCAAAGTTGACCTGGTAGCAGTCGCCGGCCTGGATGTAATCCTGGATACGCAGGATGGCCTGCTGGTACGCATCCACGCTGAGGTCCGGCGCCATGGTGCCCTGGAGCTTGAAGGTGGTGGGGGTGTCACCTGTTGCATGACTGAACAGGGCGATCAGACGTTGCCGCTCGCTATCGGCCAGCACCGGGTGAAACACCAGTTGGCTGGTGTGCGCCAGGTGATCGCTGACCAGTGCCCAGGCATACAGCCCCAGGCGCGCATCCGGCAGATGCAGGTCGTCCACGGCCAGGCGCGAGACCTGTTCCAGGTGCCGGCCGAAGTCATAGCTCAAGTAACCGATCAAACCGCCGGCAAAGGGCAATTCAACGCCAGCAGGCAGGGCCGCCTCACCCAACTGCGCCAGGTTCTCGCGCAGGCGTTGCAGGAAATCGCTGCCGCGTTCATCCGGCCCAACCGTCAAGGTCGCTTCGGGCCAGGCGCTGAGCAGGTCATAACGCCCCCGCTCGGCAGCCGGGCGGCCGCTGTCGAGCAGCACCGCGCCAGGCGCATGGCGAATAGCCGCAAAGTACTCGGCGGGGTTGGCCCGGTAGGGTAAGGGGTAAACGGAGCAGGTCGACATGCGAGGGTGAATCAGCCAGTGGCGGGGGGGAGGGGATTGTAGTCCTCTGTAGGACTTGCTCCTAGAGGGGATGTCGGTGATAGCTCGATAGAGGGTATAGCCTGAGGGGCAACTGGCTTGTCAGAAAGCTATCGCAGGCAAGCCAGCTCCCACCTATCGAGCCCGGGCTTGCCTGCGCTGCGCTGCTTAGCCTTCAACCGGCGGAATATGCCCGAACATCTCCTGCACGAACTTCACCCGTTCCTCGGGGGGTTCTGTCACCCCGGCTGCCTTGAACTCTTCAAGCCGTGCCTCCACCGCATGGGTGCGCAAAGTCAGGCCGCAATCGTTGGCAATCTGGATGTTCAGCCCAGGCCGTGCGTTCAGCTCAAGGATCAGCGGGCCTTTTTCCTGGTCCAGCACCATGTCCACGCCGATATAACCCAGCCCGCACAGCTCATAGCAGCCGGCGGCGAGTTTCATGAAACCGTCCCAGTTGGGCAGTTGCACGCCATCCACCGCGTTGGTGGTGTCGGGGTGCTTGGTGATGATGTTGTTCAGCCAGGTGCCGCGCAGGGTCAGGCCGGTGGCCAGGTCTACACCCACGCCGATCGCGCCCTGGTGCAGGTTGGCCTTGCCGCCGGACTGGCGGGTGGGCAAGCGCAGCATCGCCATCACCGGGTAGCCCATCAGCACGATGATGCGGATGTCCGGCACGCCTTCATAGCTGATGCTTTTGAAGATCTGGTCGGGCACCACGCGGTACTCGATCAACGCGCGGTCGCGGTGGCCGCCGAGGGAATACAGGCCGGTGAGGATGCTGGAAATCTGGTGCTCGATCTCCTCATGGCTGATGATTTTGCCGGACACCGTGCGATAGCGCCCTTCAAACCGGTCGGCCACCACCAGGATGCCGTCGCCACCGGCGCCCTGGGCGGGCTTGATCACGAAGTCGCTGCGCCCACCGATAATGTCGTCGAGCTTGTCGATCTCCTTTTCGGTGGAGATTACCCCGTACATTTCCGGCACGTGGATGCCGGCCGCCAGGGCCCGTTCCTTGGTGATGATCTTGTCATCAACGATGGGGTACAGGCTGCGCTTGTTGTACTTGAGCACGTAGTCGGCATTACGCCGGTTAATGCCCATGATCCCCCGCGCTTCCAGGGCCTTCCAGGTCTTCCAGAAGCCGAACATCAAGAGTCAGCCTTCAGGAACGCCTTGAAACGCACCAGCTCGGTGAGGCGATAGCCGCGGTAGCGACCCATGGCCAGCATGAAGCCCACCAGGATCAACAGGATCGCCGGGAAGGTGAACACGAAGTAGACCAACTCCGGCACGCTCATGATCAGGTGCGCCAGGGACGCAGCGAACAGCGTGCCAATCGCCACTTTCAGCGCATGGTTGGCGCCGCGTTCTTCCCAGGTAATCGAGAGGCGTTCGATGGTCATGGTCAGGATCACCATCGGGAACAGCGCCACCGACAAGCCGCGCTCCAGCCCCAATTTGTGGCTGAACAGGCTGATGGCGGCAATCAGCACCACCACGAAGGTCAGCACCACCGACAGCCTTGGCAGCATTTGCAGTTTCAAGTGTTCCAGGTACGACCGGAGCGACAGGCCCAGTGCCGTGATGATCGTGAACAGCACAATCCCGAAGCCCAACTGGGTCTCGCGGAATGCCAGGGCGATCAGTACGGGGGTGAAGGTGCCCAGGGTCTGCAGGCCGATGAGGTTGCGCAGGATCAAGATCACCAGCACGCCTATCGGGATCATCACCATGATCATGAAGGTCTGCTGGGTTTGCAGCGGCAGGCCGTACAGCGAGTATTCGAGGAAGTTGGCGTCGGTGTTTTCGTCCGTCAGCTTGGCCAGGCGGATGGCGTTCATCTCACTGTTGTTCAGGCTGAAGGTCACCATGGCTTTCTTGCCGCCATCGACGGTGATCAGGTTTTCATCGCCGGTCCACCACAGCAGGCGGTCGGCGGGCAGGCCCTGTTCACCAGTCTCCGGGTTGAAGTACAGCCAGTCGTTGCCGTTGAAACTGCGCAGCCACAGTTCCGGGGTTTGCGGCTGGTCGGCCACCAGGCGGATGGTGTGGACTTTCTCTACCGGCACGTGGGCGATGGACAGCAGCAGTTCGACGATCTTGGCTTTGTGCGGTGTCGAGGGGTCGCCGGCCAGCAGCAACTTCACATTGTCGTCGTTGAGGTTGTTGGTGCGCTTGATGGCTTCACTGATAAAGGTCTCGACGTCGGCCGAGTGCTGGCGGATCGGGGCCAGCAAGGCTTCGGCGGCGATCTTCTCGGGGCCTTCCACGGCGATGCTGTCGCGGAAGGTCGGGCCTTTGATCTTGACCTTTTCGCCGCTGTAGCGCTTGGTCAGCACCAGGCGGTAATAGAGGGTCTGGTTGCCCTTGGCCCGACGCGCCGACCAGGTGACCTTGCGGTTGCCGTCGATGCGGTTGACGCTCACCCCGTAGTTGTTCGAGATAAAGCTCTCATTGAGGCTGACGAAGTCGCGGCTCAAGGGCGGCACGAACATCTGGATCTTGACCGGGTCTTTCGGGTTGGCGACGAACTCGACCTTGGCGTCGATGTTCCACAAGTCGTCGGTGGCATCTTCGGTGACGGGAATTCCCAGCACGAAGATCTGATAAGCGGTGACCGAAATGCCCAGCACCACCAGCAAGGTGATCAGGATTTTCAGGTGCAGGGTCAGAGAGTGCATTCGGTTTACTCGGCGGTATTAAGCGTCGGCGGCGCAGGCGGGTTTGCCTGCTGCATATTTAAGACTGGGGTCGACCAGCGCATCAAAGCGTTTCAAGGCTTCGGAGCCAATCAGCAGCGGGTATTGGAATGCGCTGCGGTCAGTCAAGTTCACTTCGATGCTGCGTAAAGCACTGCCCATGCAGATATCCAGCGCAATCACTGGGCGGGCGGTGTAGTTCTTGTCCTCATCGGGGTCGTAGTCGCCGGCGCGGCGCTTGATCTTGCTGACACGCGCCAGGGGCAGTTCGATGGGGTGGGAATGGGCGGTGTCGATGGCCAGGTAGAAGCGTACCCAGGATTCGCCATTGCGCTTGAAGCGCTTGATATCGCGGGCACTCAACGAGGCGGTCTTGGCGCCGGTGTCGAGTTTGGCCGCCACTTCCAGGTCGATACCCGCAAGCTTGGCGTATTCATTCAGGCCGTACACGGTCTTCTCGGCGCCAGCGCCAAGGCTCGGTATGCACAGCAGGCACATCACTAGTAGGTAAGGCTTGAGTCTCATAAATCCTGAGGCAGGGCAGTGCACTGTTCATTTCATGGGGACTGGCATTGCTGCGCAATCTCGGGTGCGCCCTTTCATCAT
The DNA here is from genome assembly GCF_001320835.1 of Pseudomonas sp. NBRC 111138. NCBI lineage: Bacteria > Pseudomonadati > Pseudomonadota > Gammaproteobacteria > Pseudomonadales > Pseudomonadaceae > Pseudomonas > Pseudomonas sp. NBRC 111138. The sequence goes on from NZ_BCBO01000096.1 coordinate 76,018, forward strand.
TTGATGTCAGGCAAAAGCGGCGGGCATTCTAACATGATGCTTTTTTGGCGCCAGCGCTGGCAGGCGGCCATGCCTTGGCAAGCGAATGAGGGGGTTATTAGACGATTGTCGACAATATGCATTTATTCTTTGACTGCGAGAGGCTTATTGGCTAGTTTTTGCGGCATAGATTTTAAAGGTGTCGACAATATGTTGGAGCAACTGGAAAAACCAGCGGTGGCACCAGACGATTCCCAGACCATGTCAGAGAACGTCTTCCGGCGTATCCAGGCCGCCATCGTCAAAGGCGAAATCGCCCCCGGCAGCAAGATTTCCGAGCCGGAGCTGGCGCGCACCTACGGCATCAGTCGCGGCCCGCTGCGCGAAGCGATCCATCGCCTGGAAGGCCAGCGCCTGCTGGTGCGGGTGCCTCATGTTGGCGCACGCGTGGTGTCTTTGAGTCATGCCGAGCTGGTCGAACTGTATGAGATTCGCGAGTCCCTGGAGGGCATGGCCTGTCGCCTGGCCGCCGAGCGCATGACTGACGCAGAGATCGAGGAGCTGCGCCAGGTGTTGCACACCCACGAACGGGATGCGGCGTTCCAGGCCGGTGTCGGCTATTACCAGCAGGAAGGCGACTTCGATTTTCACTACCGCATCATTCAAGGTGCCGGTAACCGCACCCTCACCCAAATGCTCTGCGGCGAGCTGTATCAACTGGTGCGCATGTACCGCATCCAGTTCTCCGCCACCCCCAATCGTCCACGCCAGGCCTTTGCCGAGCATCACCGCATTCTGGACGCGATTGCCGATCGCGACGGTGAACTGGCCGAACTGTTGATGCGCCGGCATATCGGCGCCTCCAAACGCAACATTGCCCGTCACTTCCCGGACGGTGCGCCTTCATCACGAGGTGAGTCATGAGTTCCAACAACAACAGCACTCCCGGCCAGCGTTTCCGTGACGCCGTCGCCAGTGAACAGCCCTTGCAAGTGGTGGGCGCCATCAACGCCAACCATGCGCTGTTGGCCAAGCGCGCCGGCTTCAAGGCGATTTATCTGTCAGGTGGCGGTGTAGCCGCCGGCTCCCTCGGCGTGCCGGACCTGGGTATCACCGGCCTGGATGACGTGCTCACCGACGTGCGCCGCATTACCGACGTGTGCGACCTGCCGCTGCTGGTGGACGTGGACACCGGTTTCGGCTCCTCGGCGTTCAACGTGGCGCGTACCGTCAAGTCGATGATCAAGTTCGGCGCCGCCGCCATCCATATCGAAGACCAGGTGGGCGCCAAGCGCTGCGGTCATCGCCCCAACAAAGAAATCGTGTCCCAGCAGGAAATGGTCGACCGCATCAAGGCCGCCGTGGATGCGCGCACCGATGACAGCTTCGTGATCATGGCGCGTACCGACGCCCTGGCAGTCGAGGGCCTGGAGTCCGCCCTGGAGCGTGCAGCCGCGTGCATCGAGGCCGGTGCCGACATGGTATTCCCGGAAGCCATCACTGAACTGGAGATGTACAAGCTGTTCGCCTCCCGCGTGAAGGCGCCGATCCTGGCGAACATCACCGAGTTTGGCGCCACACCGCTGTACACCACCGAACAGTTGAAATCTGCGGATGTATCCATTGTGCTGTACCCGCTCTCGGCCTTCCGTGCCATGAACAAGGCCGCCGAGAATGTCTACACCGCGATTCGTCGCGACGGTACCCAGCAGAACGTGATCGACACCATGCAAACGCGCATGGAGCTTTACGATCGCATCGACTACCACACCTTCGAGCAGAAGCTCGACGCGCTGTTCGCCGCGAAAAAGTAATTGCACTGTAGGAGCGAGCTTGCTCGCGAAGATCGCCAACGATAACGCGAGAAACCTGGAGAAACGCGATGCCCTTGCGTTTTTCGCGAGCAAGCTCGCTCCTACAGGGTGTGAGCTGGACGGCTCCCTGAATAATTACAAAATTGGAGAAGAACCATGGCTGAAGCAAAAGTATTGAGTGGTGCTGGCCTGCGTGGCCAGGTCGCCGGGCAGACTGCACTGTCCACCGTGGGCCAGGCCGGCGCCGGCCTGACCTACCGTGGCTACGACGTACGCGAACTGGCCGCTGACGCCCAGTTTGAAGAAGTCGCCTACCTGCTGCTGTACGGTGAATTGCCAACCCAGGCAGAACTGGCCGCGTACAGCGACAAGCTGAGCAAACTGCGTGACTTGCCCCAGGCCCTGAAAGAAGTGCTCGAACGCATCCCCGCCGACGCCCACCCGATGGACGTGATGCGCACCGGGTGCTCGTTCCTGGGCAATATCGAGCCGGAGAAAGACTTCAGCGTGCAGCGCGATGTCACCGACCGCCTGCTCGCCGCGTTCCCGGCGATCATGTGCTACTGGTATCGCTTCAGCCACGACGGCCAGCGCATCGACTGCGTGACCGACGAGCCGAGCATCGGTGGCCACTTCCTGCACCTGCTGCATGGCAAGAAGCCGAGCGAGCTGCACGTCAAAGTGATGAACGTGTCACTGATCCTCTACGCCGAACACGAATTCAACGCTTCGACCTTCACCGCACGGGTGTGTGCATCGACATTGTCCGACCTGTATTCCTGCGTCACCGCTGCCATCGGCTCCCTGCGCGGCCCGCTGCATGGCGGTGCCAACGAAGCGGCGATGGAAATGATCGAGCGTTTCTCCTCGGCCCAGGAAGCGGTTGAAGGCACCCTTGGCATGTTGGCGCGCAAAGACAAGATCATGGGCTTTGGCCACGCGATCTATAAAGACAGCGATCCGCGCAATGAGGTGATCAAGGGCTGGTCGAAAAAACTCGCTGACGAAGTGGGCGACACCGTGTTGTTCCCGGTCTCCGAAGCCATCGACAAGACCATGTGGGAACAGAAGAAGCTGTTTCCCAACGCCGATTTCTACCATGCCTCGGCGTACCACTTCATGGGCATCCCGACCAAGTTGTTCACGCCGATCTTCGTATGCTCGCGCCTGACCGGCTGGGCTGCGCATGTGTTCGAGCAGCGCGCCAACAACCGCATCATCCGTCCAAGCGCCGAGTACACCGGCGTTGAGCAGCGCAAGTTCGTGCCAATCGAACGTCGCTGAATGGGATGGGCTGTGCCCGCTGGCTCATGTGCTTGTTTGTGGGAGCTGGCTTGCCTGCGATGGCATCACTGTGGTGTGACAGGTACACCGAGGTGATGCCATCGCAGGCAAGCCAGCTCCCACAGGAAACAAAGCCAGTGTCGACAGCTCACCTTTCGAACTTACCGTGACCGAGTCCTGACGATGAACACTGAATTTCGCAAACCACTCCCCGGCAGCCGCCTGGATTTCTTCGACGCCCGTGCGGCGGTCGAGGCAATCACCCCCGGCGCCTACGCCACGCTGCCCTACACCTCGCGCGTGCTCGCCGAGAACCTGGTGCGCCGTTGCGACCCGGCCACCCTCGACGCGTCCCTGAGCCAACTGATCGAGCGCAAGCGCGACCTCGACTTCCCGTGGTTCCCGGCCCGCGTGGTGTGCCATGACATCCTCGGCCAGACCGCTCTTGTCGACCTCGCCGGCCTGCGCGATGCCATCGCCCAGCAAGGCGGCGACCCGGCGCAGGTCAACCCGGTGGTGCCCACCCAACTGATCGTCGACCACTCCCTGGCCGTCGAGGCCGGTGGCTTTGACCCGCAAGCCTTCGAAAAAAACCGCGCCATTGAAGACCGTCGCAACGAAGACCGCTTCCACTTTATCGAGTGGACCAAAAAGGCCTTCAAGAACGTCGATGTGATCCCGCCGGGCAACGGCATCATGCACCAGATCAACCTGGAGAAAATGTCCCCGGTGATTCAAGTGCGTGACGGTGTGGCCTTCCCGGACACCTGTGTTGGCACCGACAGCCATACCCCCCACGTGGATGCCCTGGGCGTGATCGCCATCGGCGTCGGTGGCCTGGAAGCCGAGAGCGTGATGCTCGGCCGTGCGTCGTGGATGCGCCTGCCGGAAAGCGTGGGCGTGGAATTGACCGGCAAGCTGCAACCGGGCATCACCGCCACCGATATGGTGCTGGCGCTCACCGAATTCCTGCGCCAGCAAAAGGTGGTCGGCGCCTGGCTGGAGTTCTTCGGCGAAGGGGCTTCGGCACTGACCTTGGGTGACCGTGCCACCATCTCCAACATGGCCCCGGAGTACGGCGCCACCGCCGCGATGTTCTACATCGACGCGCAAACCATTGCCTACCTCAAACTCACCGGTCGCGAAGACGAACAAGTCGCCCTGGTCGAGCAATATGCACGCCACACTGGCCTGTGGGCAGACGACCTGAAAGGCGCGCAGTACGAGCGCAGCCTGAGCTTCGACCTCTCCAGCGTCGTGCGCAACATGGCCGGCCCGAGCAACCCCCATGCCCGCCTGGCCACCCGCGACCTGGCGTCAAAAGGCATTGCCGGCCAATGGGATGACGTGCCGGGGCAAATGCCCGACGGCGCGGTGATCATTGCGGCCATCACCAGTTGCACCAACACCAGCAACCCGCGCAACGTGATCGCCGCCGGCCTGTTGGCACGCAACGCCAACAAGCTGGGGCTGACCCGCAAACCGTGGGTCAAGTCGTCCCTGGCGCCGGGCTCGAAAACCGTGGCCATGTACCTGGAAGAAGCCGGACTGGGCCATGAGCTGGAAAAGCTCGGCTTTGGCGTGGTGGCCTTTGCCTGCACCACCTGCAACGGCATGTCCGGCGCGCTCGACCCGGTGATCCAGCAAGAGATCATCGACCGCGACCTGTACGCCACCGCAGTGTTGTCGGGTAACCGCAACTTTGACGGGCGCATTCACCCCTACGCCAAGCAAGCCTTCCTGGCGTCGCCGCCGCTGGTGGTGGCTTATGCGATTGCCGGTACCATCCGTTTCGATATCGAGAAGGACGTGCTCGGCCTGGACGCCGACGGCAAGGAAATCCGCCTGCAAGACATCTGGCCGAGCGATGACGAGATCGACGCGGTGGTCAAGGCTTCGGTGAAACCCGAGCAATTCCGTGTGGTGTATATCCCGATGTTCGCCATCCACGAAGACACCGGGCCCAAGGTCACGCCGCTGTACGACTGGCGCCCACAAAGCACCTATATCCGCCGCCCGCCGTACTGGGAAGGCGCGCTGGCCGGCGCACGGCCGCTCAAGGGCATGCGCCCATTGGCGGTGCTGCCGGACAACATCACCACTGACCACTTGTCGCCGTCCAACGCGATCATGCCGGACAGCGCCGCCGGTGAATACCTGGCGAAAATGGGCTTGCCGGAAGTCGACTTCAACTCCTACGCGACCCACAGGGGTGACCATTTGACGGCGCAGCGCGCCACCTTCGCCAACCCGAAACTGTTCAACGAAATGGTGCAGGAAAACGGCAAGGTCAAGCAGGGCTCTCTTGCGCGTATCGAGCCGGAAGGCAAGGTCACGCGGATGTGGGAAGCGATTGAAACCTACATGGAACGCAAACAGCCGTTGATCATCATCGCGGGCGCCGACTATGGCCAGGGCTCGTCCCGTGACTGGGCGGCCAAGGGCGTACGTCTGGCCGGTGTGGAAGCCATTGCCGCCGAAGGCTTCGAGCGTATCCACCGCACCAACCTGGTGGGCATGGGCGTGTTGCCCTTGGAGTTCCTGCCGGGCACCGACCGCCACACCCTGCAAATCGACGGCAGTGAAACCTATGACGTGGTCGGCGAGCGCACCCCGCGTGCGCAACTGACCCTGGTGATCAACCGCAAGAATGGCGAACGTGTCGAGGTGCCAGTGACCTGCCGCCTGGACACCGCCGAAGAAGTGTCGATCTACGAGGCCGGTGGCGTGTTGCAACGTTTCGCCCAGGACTTCCTGGAATCAAAGGCGACCGCCTGAAGAGGATAACCATGGCACACGTAGCGCAAATCAAGATCCCCGCCACCTACATGCGTGGCGGCACCAGCAAGGGCGTGTTCTTCAGCCTCCAGGACCTGCCCGCAGCGGCGCAGGTGCCGGGCCCTGCACGCGACGCCTTGTTGCTGCGGGTGATTGGCAGCCCCGACCCCTATGACAAGCAGATCGACGGCATGGGTGGGGCCACCTCGAGCACCAGCAAGACCGTGATCCTGGCCAAAAGCAGCCGCGCCGATCACGACGTGGATTACCTGTTTGGCCAGGTCTCCATCGACAAGCCATTTGTCGATTGGAGCGGCAACTGCGGCAACCTGTCGGCGGCGGTGGGTTCGTTCGCCATCAGTGCCGGCCTGGTCGATGCGGCCCGCGTGCCCCATAACGGCGTGGCCGTGGTGCGGGTGTGGCAGGCCAATATCGGCAAGAGCATCATCGCCCACGTGCCGATCACTGACGGCGCGGTGCAGGAAACCGGCGACTTTGAACTGGACGGCGTGACCTTCCCGGCCGCCGAAGTGCAGTTGGAATTCATGGACCCGGCGGCGGAAGAAGAGGGCGGTGGTGGTTCGATGTTCCCCACCGGCAACCTCGTCGACGACCTGGAGGTGCCCGGCGTCGGTACCTTCAAGGCCACGTTGATCAACGCCGGTATTCCGACGATTTTCATCAATGCCCAAGACCTGGGCTACACCGGTACCGAGCTGCAAGGCGCGATCAACAGCGACCCCAAGGCCCTGGCGATGTTCGAGACCGTGCGGGCGTATGGCGCGTTGCGCATGGGCCTGATCCAACACCTGGACGAAGCCGCCCAGCGCCAGCACACGCCCAAGGTGGCGTTCGTCGCCAAGCCAGCCGATTACGTGGCCTCCAGCGGCAAGGCGATCAAGGCCGGCGATGTGGACCTGCTGGTGCGCGCCTTGTCGATGGGCAAACTGCACCACGCGATGATGGGCACTGCGGCGGTGGCGATTGGCACCGCCGCGGCGATTTCCGGCACCTTGGTCAACCTGGCGGCGGGCGGCGTAGAGCGCAATGCCGTGCGCTTCGGGCACCCGTCCGGCACCTTGCGTGTGGGGGCCGAGGCCAGCCAGGTGGACGGTGAATGGGTGGTGAAAAAAGCCATTATGAGCCGCAGTGCGCGGGTGTTGATGGAAGGCTACGTACGCATCCCCGGCGACGCCTTTTAGCTTGAACGTTCCCACGCTCCGCGTGGGAACGCCGCCTGGGACGCTCTGCGTCCTGCTGTGACGCAGAGCGTCACGGAATGCATTCCCACGCGGAGCGTGGGAACGATCAACATCAACCTTGACCTTGAGGAACAACCCCACCTTTTAGGAGAACTGCCATGAGCGCCAACGTCGACCAGAACAACCGCCCCGACTACGACCCGGTTTTGCAGGGCATCGCCGACTACGTCCTCAACTACCGCATTGACTCCCAGGACGCCCTGGATACCGCCCGCAACTGCCTGATGGACACCCTCGGCTGTGGCCTGCTGGCCCTGCGCTTCCCCGAGTGCACCAAGCACCTGGGGCCGATGGTAGAGGGTACCGTGGTGCCGTTCGGTGCACGGGTGCCGGGCACTTCGTTTCGCCTGGACCCGGTCAAGGCCGCCTGGGATATCGGTTGCATCGTGCGCTGGCTCGACTACAACGACACCTGGCTTGCCGCCGAATGGGGCCACCCTTCAGACAATCTTGGCGGCATCCTCGCCGTGGCCGATCACCTGTCGCAAAAGCGCCTGGCCAATGGCGACGCGTCGCTGACCGTGCGTGCAGTGCTGGAAGCGATGATCATGGCTCACGAAATCCAAGGCGTGATTGCCTTGGAGAATTCCTTCAACCGGGTAGGCCTCGACCATGTGTTGCTGGTGAAAGTCGCTACCACGGCGGTCACCGCCAAGCTGATGGGCGCCAACCGCGAGCAGTTGCTATCGGCGTTGTCCCACGCTTTTGTCGATGGTCAGGCGCTGCGCACCTATCGTCATGCACCGAATGCCGGCTCGCGCAAATCCTGGGCGGCGGGCGATGCGTCGAGCCGCGGCGTGCGCCTGGCAGACATCGCCCTGCGTGGCGAAATGGGCATCCCCGGCGTGTTGAGTGCGCCGCAGTGGGGCTTCTATGACGTGCTGTTCAGCCACACCAACAAGGACCTGGCGCTCAAGCCCGAGGACAAGCGAGCTTTCAGCCTGCCCCAAGCCTACGGCACCTATGTGATGGAAAACGTGCTGTTCAAGATCAGCTTTCCGGCCGAGTTTCACGCGCAAACCGCCTGTGAAGCGGCAGTCGCCCTGCATCCGCAGGTCAAGCATCGTTTACATGAAATCGACCGTATCGTGATCACTACCCATGAGTCGGCGATTCGCATTATTTCCAAGGTCGGCCCATTGGCGAATGCCGCCGATCGCGACCACTGCCTGCAATACATGACCGCCGTGCCCTTGGCGTTCGGCAATCTGGTGGCCGAGCAGTATGAAGATGATTTCCACGCGGCCCACCCGATCATCGATGAGCTGCGCGACAAGATGGTCGTCATCGAAGACCCGCGCTACAGCCGCGAATACCTGGAGGCCGACAAGCGCTCGATTGCCAACGCGGTGCAGGTGTTTTTCACGGATGGCACCTGCACCGAGCAGGTGGTGGTGGAGTACCCGATTGGCCATCGCCGCCGTCGGGTGGACGGCATTCCACTGCTGGAAGACAAGTTCAAGGCCAACCTGGCCACGCGGTTCACCGCGCAACGCAGCGCCGAAATCTTTGCGTTGTGCAAGGATCAGGCACGGCTTGAGGCTACTCCAGTCAACCGTTTCATGGACCTGCTCACTATCTGAAAAACAGCACAGTCACTGTAGGAGCGAGCTTGCTCGCGAAAAACGTCAACGATGCCGCGTGCTTCCTGAGTAAGCGCGGCGCCTATGGGTTTTTCGCGAGCAAGCTCGCTCCTACAGAGGCAATGACGCAGGCTCAAGCGTGTCCAAACCGCAGTATCACCCGGCGGTTGTGCTTGCTCTTTTTCTCGATCTTCTCGCAGAACACCCGGCCGATTTCCTCGGTATTGAGCACATGGGTACCGCCGCAGGGCTGGATATCGATGCCGGGGATTTCAATCACCCGTACCGAACCGGAGACCACCGGCGGCGCAACCGCCTGAGTGCGGGTGATCTGCAGCAGGGTCGCGTACTCGGTGGCAGGCATCGACAGCGTTTTCACCGCGTGGGCCTGCTCGATCAGGGCGTTGAGGTCACGGGTGAGGTCGTCTTTGTCCAGGGTCATCTCCGGCAGGTCGAAATCCAGTCGGCCTTTATCCGCACTGATGCTGCAACCGGTCACGGGCGCGTCGATGAGGGAGCACAGCAAGTGCAGGCAAGTGTGCATCTTCATGTGCTGGTAGCGCCGCTCCCAATCCAGCCCGGCGTCGACCTGGACGCCAGCGGCCAACTGTTCGGGGCAGTGATCCACCTGGTGCCAGATGATCGAGCGCAACACCGGATCGCGCACGGTGCCTGTCACCTCGACCCGTGTGCCATCGGCCAGGGTGAAGTGGCCGGTATCGCCTGGTTGCCCACCGCCGGTGGGGTAGAACAGGGTGTGCTCCAGGGCGATACCTTGTTCGCTGACGGCAATCACCCGGGCGCTGAAGGCGTTCTGGTAGGGCGCGCTGTCAAACAGCGCCAGGGTTTCCATGGTATGCACGGACATGTTCAACCTCCGACGATCAATGGGGTGGCTTGCAAGAGGTGGCGCACCAATGCGCTCAAGCCAGGGGGAGAGAGCAGGGTGATTTCAAATTCCGGCCCGCACACCTTCAGGTTCAGCGGCAGGCGTGGCAGTTGCTCGTCGTTGTCGAGGCGACGCAGGCGAAACTGCAGGTGGTGCCGCTCTTTCACCGTGGGTTCGAGCATCAGCCCTTGCAGCGGATGAAAGTCGGCGTCCAGCACGGTGACCTTGTGGCCGGCACTCACTTCGCCCACCACGTGCAAGCGCTCATCCAGGGCAAAGGCGCCGAGGTAGTTGCTGTGGTCCGATTCATCGTTTTTCTGCAGTTGGATCTGGTTGACCACCTTGACCTTGGTGCCTGCCGGCACGTCCTGGGTAATCACGCAGGAGGGGCTGATAAACACGTTATCGCCGATCGAAACATAGCCCAGCACCCGGGCGCCGGCGCCGACTTCGACGTTGTTGCCCAGGCGCGGGTGGCGTTTGCCGTCCGGGTTGTTGGCAATACCGCGCGCACCCAGGGTCACGCCGCAGAGGATATAGCAGTCGTTGCCGATCACGCAGGTCTCGCCGATGACCGTGCCGTAGCCATGGTCCAGCACAAAGCGCCGGCCGATGCGCGCTGCCGGGTGAATCTCGGCGCCGGAGAGAATCTTGCCCTGGTTACTCAGTTTGAGGGCCATGCGCGAAAAATCGCCGTGGTCAGCGGCCTGGAAATGCCACACCAGGTGCGCAAGGCGGTAGAACAGCACGGCCTTGAACGAGGCGTAGGATTCCAGGATCAACTCACCGCGCCCACGGGACGCGGGGTCGCGATAGGCATAGGCAATCAGGTCCTCGGCCACCGCCTGGGCGGCGGTCTGGATCAACGGTGCCAGGTGCGGCTCCAGCTGCTTCATCTGTCTGGGCGTCAGGGTGGTGATGAGGTGGGTGAGCAACTCATCGTGCAGCTGTTGCATGTCGATAAAGCCCCCCATGGAGACACCCCCGTACATTGAATGGTTGGAAGCCCCGTTATTCGAAACTGGGCAGGTAGCTGTCGGCATTGTCGTAGACCATGGTCAACACCACCGTTTCAGGCGGCAGTTCGGGGGCGAGTTGGGCGATGGCAACCATGTTGGCGGCCGAAGACAGCCCCAGGCTGATGGCATCGGTGCGCATGATGCGTTTGATCATGTCCAGGCAATCGGCGTGCGACACCTTGAGCATGCCGTCGATCACGTCCAGGTTGAGGATGCTGGGGATCAGGCCAATCGACAGGCCCTGGATCCCGTGCGCTGCGTGTTGGTCTTTGAGCAGGTCGCACTCTTCCGGTTCTACACCCATCACCCGCAGCGCTGGCCAGGCGGCCTTGAGGGTTTCGCCGATACCGGTGATGTGTCCCCCGGTGCCAATGCCGCTGACGAAGTAGTCCACGCGCTGTTCACCGAAGGCGCGAAGGATTTCCGGGGCGGTGGTGTCGCGGTGGGTTTGGGGGTTGGCGCCATTGCGTTGCTGGTTGAGCATCACGTAGTTGGGGTTCTCCAACTGCAGCTCCATGCACTTTTCGCCGTGGGAGTTATTGCCCAGGCGACTGTCGGACAGCACTACCCTGGCGCCATACAGACGCAGCAGTTTCTGTTTTTCCGGGCTGTAGTTGTCAGGGATCACCAGCACTACTTTGTAGCCCAGCACATTGCCGGCCATCGCCAGGCCAATGCCGGTGTTGCCGCCACTGGGTTCGATGATGGTCTGCCCGGAATCACGGATCAGCACGCCGCGGCGCTCGGCATCCAGGATCATGCCCAGGGCGATGCGCGCCTTGTGGCTGCCGCCGGGGTTGAGGGACTCCAGCTTGGCGTAGACCTCGATGCCGAGGTCTTCGGAAAACTGGGCCAGACGTACGATCGGCGTTTGGCCGATGACGTCGAGGATGGAGTTATGCAGCATCAGCACGTCCCCACTTTCAGTACAACGGCATGTCAGGTTCGACGTCGCGAACCCAATGTTTCATGCCACCCTGGAGGACTTTGGTGTTGGCAAAGCCGGCCGCCAACAGGGTGCTGGCGGCTTGCTCGGCACGGGCGCCTGCGTAGCAGATCAGGTAGTGGGTGTTGTCGCGGCTCAAGCTCGCGAGCTGTCCATCCAGTTCTGCCAGCGGGATATGCACCACGCCGGGTAATTTGCAGACCTCCAGTTCGCTGGCGTCGCGCACGTCGAGCAATACATCGGCGCTGCTGGGGTGTTCAAGCACTTGCTTGAGCACCTGGGGCTTGATGTAGCGTTCCGCGGCCAGGGAGGGCAGGCTCGGTACGGCATCGGCGCAGGTGGCCGGCGCGACGGTTTCGCTATGGCGCAGGTCCGAGCAGCAGGGGCAATCAGCGCGGCGCTTGAAGCGGATTTCGCTGAACTTCATCGCCAGCGCGTCGAAGCGCATCAAGCGGCCGGACAAGGGTTCGCCAATACCGATCAGCAATTTGATCGCCTCGGTGGCCTGGATCATACCGACCACGCCCGGCAACACGCCGATCACACCGCCCGCGCTGCAATTGGGTGCCAACTCTGCGGGTGGGGCCTTGGGGAACAGGCAGCGATAGCACGGCCCACCTTTATAGTTGAGCACGCTGATCTGCCCGTCGAAACGGTAGATAGCGCCGTACACCAAAGGTTTGCCCAACTGCACACAGGCGTCGTTGACCAGGTAGCGGGTGTCGAAATTGTCGGTGCCGTCGATCACCAGGTCATAGGCGCCCACCAGTGCCAGGGCGTTGTCGCTGTTGAGCGCGGTGTTGTACGCGTTGATCTGGATATGCGGATTGAGGTCCAGCAGGCGCTGCTTGGCGGACTCGACCTTGGGCATGCCCAGGGTGCTGTTGCCATGCACAATCTGGCGTTGCAGGTTGCTGCTTTCCACCACATCAAAGTCCACCAGCCCCAGGGTGCCGATGCCGGCCGCGGCCAGGTACAGGCTGATGGGCGAGCCCAGCCCGCCGGTACCAATGACCAGTACCTTGGCTTTCTTCAGGTTCAATTGGCCTTCGCGGCCCACGCCCGGCAGGGTGATGTGGCGCACGTAGCGCTGCACTTCTTCGTTGCTCAGGGTATCGATGTTCATGCCACCTGAGGTGGCGAGCAACACTTCGATCCGGGATTTCGGCGGCAGGGCTTCATCGGCTTCGATCAGCGCCTCCTCGGCGGTAAACAGGAAGTGTTCCTTGAGCTGGTTGTTCTTTTCATGGAACAGGTGCTGACGCAATTGGGGGTGATGGGTGCAGAGATTTTCAATGACTTCGCGCAATGTCGATCCGGCGCCCTCAAGGGTCGATTCCGGCAGCTTGGCCACGCGAACCAGAATGTCGGGGAAAGAGACAGCGTTCATGGACAACTCCGTGTGCAGGTCGTTGAAAGGTTGAAGGGAGAAATGCTTGCCATCCCAGGCAAACAGCTTGGAGCCCAGGGCCTGGCCCTGGCGGACATCCACCACCAAATAGCTGACGGGGAAGATCGGCTCGCCCAGAAACAGTGCCTTGTCCTGGTCTTCGTCACTGAAATAGGCGCCCACATCCGGGTGTGAGTGGTAAATCACTACCACCGGGTTGTCACTGCGAAACGCCTTGTTCATCAGCAGGGTGTCGGCCACCGAAAAGGTGTAGCCATTGGCCGCGCTGCGTGGGTACATCTCGGGGTTCTTGCGGTGCAGCTCATTCTGGATATTGCTGCCCAGGTACACGCTGCCGTCGGCGAAGACGAAACCACAGCACTCCTCGGGATAGCTGCGGCTGGCGTGGGCGTAGATCTGTTCCAGGGCGGTAGGGCGGAGGACGTCCATGTTTCTCTCGCGTTGGTTGAGGGTCACTTTTTCTTGGCCATGAGTTTTTCGATCGGCAATTTGGTGATCGCAAAGCCGGCCAGCAGGATCGCCGAGTACAGCATCAGGTCGCGGGAAATTTCCACGCCTTCGTACCAGGCTCCGATGATGACCGCGAACACCGGGAAGATGATGAAGACGAACGACAGGATGATCGGGCTCAGGCGCTTGAGCAGCATGAAATACACAATGAACCCGCCCACCGAGGCCACCAGCCCCAGGTAGAACAGCGCGCTCCAGGAGCGCAGGGTAATGGCGTCGAACGTCGGTGTTTCAAACCACAGGCCGGCCAGGAACAGCATCAGCCCGGCAATGCCGATGGGCAGGGTGTTGTAAGTGATGACGCTGATGGCGCTGCCTTTTTGTTTGGTAATGACATAGCACAAGGCGTGCATGATCGCGGCGCTCAGAATGGCCAGTACCCCGAAGAACTCGGCGTGGTCCAGATGCAGGCCCTGGCTCTTGATGATCATGTAAAGGCTGCCGAAACCAATGCCGATGCCGACCACCTGGGAGAAATAGATGCGCTCGCGCAGGAACAGCGCGGAGAAGATCAGGATGAACACTGGCATGCAGCTGAACAGCAGGGCCGTGAGGCCCGACGACACATGCATTTCGCCGTAATTGAGCAAATAGTAGGGAACGCTGAAGTAGGACAGGGTCACGAATACGAAGAACCAGCGGCTTTCCCGGGGAAACAGGATCGGCTCACGGCGCACCATGGCAAAACACAGGAACAGCGGAAACGCGATGAGAAAGCGCAGGCCGGCAGATGTCAGCGGCGGCACGCTCTCGACGGCGATCTTGATGCCCAGCCACGTAGTGCCCCAACTCAGGCACACGATAAGGAACATCACGCTGGTCACCAGCCCGGCGAGCCACTGTTTTTGCGTTTTTGTTTTTGCAGTGTTTTCGAGAACGGCGGACATTGGCATCGTTTATTGCTTCCCTGGGCCGAAATTGAACTCTATATTGAACTTGTAATGAGTTATGTTTATCGGCGATTGAACCCGTAAAAGCACACTATTAGGGCGAAAGATGGCTGTCAAAACAAATATTGACATGGTGTCAATTATGCGTGAGGGCCTGTCCAACGGGCAGGGCGTGAAGTACAAGCGCCTGTCTGATGTGATGGAACGGGGCATCCTCGAAGGCTTGATTGAACCGGGACGAAAACTGCCGCCCCATCGGGTGCTTTCCGACAATTTAGGCGTGACCATCGGCACCATCAGCCGGGCTTACGGTGAACTGGAACGCCTGGGCCTGGTGGTTGCACGGGTAGGTGACGGCACCTTCGTGCGCAAGCGTGGGATGGAGCGCCAGCGTGATGAGGGCTTTCGTAATTTCAGCGAGGAGCCGCGCCAGTACTTCGACATGAGCCGCAACATGCACATTCCCGGGCAAGAGACGGTGTTTCTCGCCCAGAGCTTCCAAACCCTGTCGACCAACGCCAAGTTCCTCCAGGACATCAGCGCCTACACCCCCGACGCCGGCCTGCCGCGTTACCGTGAAGCGGGCGCGCAATGGCTGGTACAGCGCGAGTTTCATCCGATTCCCGAGCAGGTCATCTGCGTCAACGGCGGCCAGCACGGCTTGCTGTGCGCCATGATGGCGTTGCTGCGTGCTGGCGATACAGTGGTGACCGAGCAACTGACTTACCCAGGGCTGATTACCGCCGCACGCATGTTGGGGGTGCGGCTGATCGGCCTGGAGATGGACGAGGAAGGTGTGCTGCCCACGGCGCTGGATGAGGTCTGTCGCAATCACCGTATTTCGGCGTTGTACTGCACGCCGACTATCCAGAATCCGACCACCGCTGTGTTGTCGGTGGCGCGCCGCGAAGCCTTGGCCAGGGTGTGTCGCGAACATAACCTGCTGATTCTGGAGGACGAAGCCCACGGTGTGCTGGTGGAGGACCGTCCGCCGCCCCTCAGTTATTTCGCGCCTGAGCGTACGATCTTGATCAGCAGCCTGAGCAAGGCGGTATCGGCCGGTTTGCGGGTGGGCTACGTGCATGCGCCGCCGGCGCTGGTCAGTCGCATTTCGGCGGCGTTGCGTTCGACCTGCTGGATGGCCACACCTGTGACCCTGGAACTGGCGACCCAGTGGATTGAAAACGGCACGGCGGAATATTTGTTGCGTCAGCAGATCAACGAGATCAGCCGTCGCAAGACGCTGGTCGAAGATTTATTGACCGGCCTGGCCTATCGCACCCACCTCAATAGCCCGCACTTCTGGATCGAAGTACCGGAGCCCTGGCGGGCCTCGGAAATCGAGGCAGAGCTCAAGCAGAATAATTACCTGATCGCCACCGCCGAGGCGTTTGCCGTGGGGCAGACGGCGGTGCCGCAGTTTATTCGGGCGAGTATCTGCAACACGTCGGGTGATGATCAGTTATTGCGCGAGGGGTTTGATGCGCTGGCGACGGCGTTGGGGCAGGGGGGCGGGCGGTTTCATCTGTAAATCCGCGTTACCGTTGCTCGTTTCCACGCTCTGCGTGGGAATGCATCTTGCGACGCTCCGCGTCGCTATTGCGGGACGCGGAGCGTCCCAGGCGGCGTTCCCACGCAGAGCGTGGGAACGATCAGATCAGGCGACAGAGATCACTTGAAGCGCCGCTCCACACCCTTCTCCACCAGAATCTTCGCCGAAATCTCTTCCACCGAAAAATGCGTGGAATTGATGTGCGCAATATTCTCCCGGCGAAACAGATTTTCTACTTCACGCACTTCAAATTCGCACTGGGCATAGCTGGAGTAGCGGCTGTTGGGCTTGCGTTCGTTGCGGATGGCGGTCAGCCGGTCCGGGTCGATGGTCAGGCCGAACAGCTTGTGTGAATGCGCGCGCAAGGCGGCGGGCAGGGTCAGGTGCTCCATGTCGTCTTCGGTCAGCGGGTAGTTGGCCGCACGAATACCGAATTGCATGGCCATGTACAGGCAGGTGGGGGTCTTGCCGCAACGCGACACGCCCACCAGGATCAGGTCGGCCTTGTCGTAGTAGTGGGTGCGGGCACCGTCGTCGTTGTCGAGGGCGAAGTTCACCGCCTCGATACGCTCCATATAGTTGGAGTTATGCCCGATGGAATGGGATTTTCCGACGGAATAGGACGAATGTTCACTCAACTCCTGTTCCAGCGGCGCCAGGAAGGTAGAGAAAATGTCGATCATGAAACCATTCGACGTTGCGAGAATCTCACGAATGTCTTGATTGACGATGGTGTCGAAAATGATCGGGCGAAAACCGTCTTTTTCAGCCGCCAGATTGATTTGTTGTACCATGGCCCGCGCTTTATCCACGCTGTCTATATAAGGCCGGGTGAATTTGGCGAAGGTAATGTTTTCGAACTGCGCGAGCAGGCTCTGGCCCAATGTTTCGGCTGTGATGCCGGTGCCGTCGGAAATAAAGAAAGCAGATCGTTTCATTTGAGCCCTGGGCCTTAAGCTGATGGCGAATCTTGGATATGATAGGCGCGATTTTGCCGTCCCGCAGTGGGCCGCATTCTCACTTATTTTCCAGGTCCAGGCCACAAGCGCTGGCGTTAGCTCCTACTGAGCAACCCGCGTCCTGAGCTTTTCCAACACAGAAAGTGGAGAGATCACCTTGGTAGAGTACGTAGTTTCCCTCGATAAGCTCGGCGTCCATGATGTAGAGCATGTGGGGGGCAAGAACGCATCCCTCGGCGAGATGATCAGTAATCTTGCAGGCGCTGGTGTCTCGGTGCCCGGTGGTTTCGCCACCACGGCCCAGGCTTACCGCGACTTCCTCGAGCTGAGCGGCCTCAACGCCCAGATCCACGCCGCGCTGGACGCCCTGGACGTCGATGACGTCAACGCCCTGGCCAAGACCGGCGCCCAGATCCGCCAGTGGATCATGGAAGCCGAGTTCCCCGAGAAGCTCAACGAAGAAATTCGCACCGCCTTCGCCACTCTGTCGGCCGGTAACCCGGACATGGCTGTTGCCGTGCGTTCCTCTGCCACCGCCGAAGACTTGCCGGACGCCTCCTTTGCGGGCCAGCAGGAAACCTTCCTCAACATTCGCGGCGTCGAAAACGTGATCCGCGCGGCCAAGGAAGTGTTTGCCTCCCTCTTTAACGACCGTGCGATTTCCTATCGCGTACACCAGGGTTTCGACCACAAGCTGGTGGCCCTGTCTGCCGGTGTGCAGCGCATGGTGCGTTCGGAAACCGGCACTGCCGGTGTGATGTTCACCCTGGATACCGAATCCGGTTTCCGTGACGTGGTGTTTATCACCGGCGCCTACGGCCTGGGCGAAACCGTCGTACAAGGCGCGGTCAACCCCGACGAATTCTACGTACACAAGGGCACCCTCGAAGCGGGCCGCCCGGCCATCCTGCGCCGTAACCTGGGCAGCAAGGCCATCAAAATGATCTACGGCGATGAGGCCAAGGCCGGTCGCTCGGTCAAAACCGTTGAAGTCGACAAGGCCGAGCGCGCGCGTTTCTGCCTGACCGACGCTGAAGTCAGTGAGTTGGCCAAACAAGCGATGATCATCGAAAAGCACTATAAGTGCCCGATGGACATCGAGTGGGCCAAGGACGGTGACGACGGCAAGCTGTACATCGTGCAGGCTCGCCCGGAAACCGTGAAGAGCCGCACTTCGGCCAACGTCATGGAGCGCTACCTGCTCAAGGAAACCGGCACCGTGCTGGTGGAAGGCCGTGCCATTGGCCAACGCATTGGCGCAGGCAAGGTGCGGATCATCAAGGACGTGTCCGAGATGGACAAGGTCCAGCCGGGTGACGTACTGGTTTCCGACATGACCGACCCGGATTGGGAACCGGTGATGAAGCGCGCCAGTGCCATTGTCACCAACCGTGGCGGGCGTACCTGCCACGCGGCGATCATTGCCCGTGAGCTGGGGATTCCGGCAGTCGTGGGTTGCGGCAACGCCACCCAACTGCTCAAGGATGGCCAGGGCGTGACCGTTTCCTGCGCCGAAGGCGATACCGGCTTTATCTTCGAAGGTGAGCTGGGCTTCGATATCAAGCAAAACTCCATCGACGCCATGCCCGACCTGCCGTTCAAGATCATGATGAACGTCGGCAACCCGGACCGCGCCTTTGATTTTGCGCAGTTGCCGAACGCCGGCGTGGGCCTGGCCCGCCTGGAATTCATCATCAACCGCATGATCGGCGTGCACCCCAAGGCACTGCTGAACTATGACGGGCTGCCGCTGGACATCAAGGAAAGCGTCGACAAGCGCATCGCCGGCTACAACGACCCGGTAGGTTTCTACGTCGAGAAACTGGTCGAAGGCATCAGCACCCTGGCTGCGGCGTTCTACCCGAAAAAGGTCATCGTGCGCCTGTCGGACTTCAAGTCCAATGAATACGCGAACCTGATCGGCGGCAAGCTCTACGAGCCGGAAGAAGAAAACCCGATGCTGGGTTTCCGCGGCGCCTCGCGTTACATCAGCGAAGCCTTCCGTGACTGCTTCGAGCTCGAATGCCGTGCGCTCAAGCGTGTGCGCAACGAGATGGGCCTGACCAACGTCGAGATCATGGTGCCGTTCGTGCGCACCCTGGGCGAAGCGAGCCAAGTGGTGGACCTGCTGGCCGAAAACGGCCTGACCCGCGGCGAGAACGGCCTGCGGGTGATCATGATGTGCGAATTGCCGTCCAACGCCATCCTGGCTGAAGAGTTCCTGGAGTTCTTCGACGGTTTCTCCATCGGCTCGAACGACCTGACCCAGTTGACCTTGGGCCTGGACCGCGATTCGGGGATCATCGCCCACCTGTTCGACGAACGTAACCCAGCGGTCAAGAAGCTGCTGGCCAACGCCATCCAGGCTTGTAACAAGGCTGGCAAGTACATCGGTATCTGCGGCCAAGGCCCTTCGGACCACCCTGACCTGGCCAAATGGCTGATGGAGCAGGGGATCGAGAGCGTCTCGCTGAACCCCGATTCCGTGCTGGAAACCTGGTTCTTCCTGGCTGAAGGCCAAGCGTCCGCCTAAGGTCGCGTGGTCAAAAGTGCCGGTCACTCGTTGCGGGTGACCGGCATTCTTATCTGTACAGGGCGGGAATCCTTGCGGACGCCGCCCTTTTTTGTGCAAGAGCATTATGCAAAGCAGCAGCCATCTGTTTCCTGTCGCCCTGATCAGTGCTGAACGTCGCGGCGACCTGAGTGAAGACGTCTACCGGCTCAAACCCGGTAACAGCCCGGACGGCACCGTCGAGCTGGCGGTTACCCGTTTGGGCCTGGCCGATGTCCCGGAAAACCGGGGCACGCCGATTATTTTGTTGCATGGCAGTTTTTCCAACCGGCGTTTCTGGTATTCGCCCAAAGGTATCGGCCTGGGGGCTTACCTGGCGCGTCGCGGATTTGATGTGTGGATCCCGGAAATGCGCGGCCATGGTTTGTCCAAACGCAATCAAGACTACGCCAGAAACCGTGTCGCCGATTACGCGCGCTACGATTTGCCGGCCGTGGGGGCGTTTGTGTGTGAGCAAAGCGGGCAGATTCCGCACTGGATCGGGCATTCCCTCGGTGCCACTACCCTGGCTGCGGCCTTGGGTGGGCGGCACTTGGATGCATCGGGGGTGGCCTCGGTGGCGTTGTTCGGCTGCCAGGTCAGTCGCACCCACTGGCCGTTGAAAATTCCACCGGTGGAGTGGAGCGGTCGCTTTATCCTCAAGCGCCTTGCCCATCTGTCCGGCCCGCGCTTCAAGCGTGGGCCCGAGGACGAGCCGGCCGGCGTGATGATCGAAGCGATGCGTTGGAACGGCCTGTTCGGCCGGTTTGGCGATGCCGAGCATGACTGGTGGAAAGGCTTGGCGCAGGTCGATGTGCCGCTGTTGGCGGTGAGCGCAGCGGGCGACCGGCAAGACCCGGACTGGGCCTGCCGCAAGCTCTTCGAGCAAGTGGGCAGCGAGCATCGCCAGTACCTGTGCCTGGGACGTCAGCAAGGTTTCAGCGAGGATTTCGGCCATGTGCAGATGCTGGTCAGCAAAGCGGCCCAGGCCCAAGTGTGGCCTTTGGTCGAGCGTTGGTTGAACGACCCGCTGACACCCTTGTTGGGTACGCAGCCCGAGGTGTCCGCAGCGGTTTGACGAAACGCTCTACCAAGGGCGTTTCACTCTTGAATGGTTGCGGCTAAGATATGACGCGCCACGCGCTTCTGGTCATATTCAGTCGCGTAACGTGTATTGCGTTGCGCTGATCGTGGTTTGATCATGGCCGCCGCCCACCCGCAGGCGCTTAAAGAATGCCTGTCGCGGGGCGTTTTCTTGATGTACACCGTGGATGTTCGACCTCTTCTTTGATGACAGGAGTTTCTCGATGAACCATTACGTGACCCCCGACCTGTGTGACGCCTACCCGGAGCTGGTGCAGGTAGTGGAGCCGATGTTCAGCAACTTCGGTGGCCGAGACTCCTTTGGTGGCGAGATAGTCACCCTCAAATGCTTCGAGGATAACTCGCTGGTCAAGGCGCAGGCTGACCTGCCGGGCGCTGGTAAAGTGCTGGTGGTAGACGGTGGTGGTTCGCTGCGCTGCGCGTTGCTGGGTGACATGATTGCCGAGAAAGCCGCGAAAAATGGTTGGGAAGGGCTGGTAATCTACGGGTGCATCCGTGACGTAGACGTCATCGCCCAGACCGACCTGGGTGTGCAGGCCCTGGCCTCTCATCCGAAAAAAACCGACAAGCGCGGCCTTGGCGACCTGAACGTGCCGGTGACATTCGCAGGCGTGACGTTCCGCCCCGGTGAGTACATTTATGCCGATAACAACGGGGTGATCGTGTCACCCAGCCCGCTGAAAATGCCTGAATAAACTGCCGCAACCGATCGGGGTGAGGATGTTCGAAGAAGAAAACGCGCAATGGGGGCTGGTGCATGCCCTGGTGCTGGACGGTAAAGGCGGTGCGCGTTCGATTGCCCGGACTGAGCTCGACGATTTGCAGTTGCAGCCCCAGGAAAGCCTGTGGCTGCACTGGGATCGCAGCCATCCTCAAACCCAGACCTGGCTGCGTAAATCCAGCGGCCTGAGCGAGTTTGCCTGTGACTTGCTGCTGGAGGAAAACACCCGCCCACGCCTGTTGCCGCTGCCGGACGCCGAATTGCTGTTGTTTCTGCGCGGGATCAATCTCAACCCAGGCGCGGAGCCGGAAGACATGGTGTCGGTGCGCATCTTCGCCGCCGCCAACCGAGTGATTTCCCTGCGTTTGCGCCCCTTGCGCGCTACCGATGAGTTGCTGGTGCAACTGGCAGACGGCAAAGGCCCCAGGACGGCGTCTGAACTCATCCTTTATATGGCTCAGTACCTGACCAACAAAGTGCAGGATCTGGTCGCTGGCTTGTCTGAAATCGTCGATTCCGAGGAAGAAAAACTCGATGCCGACGAACGGTATACCCCGGAGCACGGCAGCGTTCTGCAGATCCGTCGAAGAGCCGCCGGACTCAAGCGCTTCCTGGCCCCACAGCGGGATATTTTCGCCCAGCTGACACGAATCAAATTGGCGTGGTTCTGCGACGACGATGCCGACTATTGGAACGAACTGCACAACAGCCTGACCCGTTACCTGGAAGAGCTGGAATTGGCCAGAGAGCGCGTGGGGCTTGTGCTGGAGGCTGAAGACCGGCGCTTGAGCCTGCGCATGAACCGCACCATGTACCGCTTCGGGATCATCACCGGGATCTTCTTGCCGATGAGTTTTCTTACCGGTTTGCTCGGTATCAATGTGGGCGGCATTCCGTTCTCTGCCAGCCCTTATGGATTCATGATTGCGTGCCTGTTGATGGTGTCTGTGGCACTGGGGCAATGGTGGCTGTTTCGACGATTGCGCTGGGTTTGACCTGAATATGACCTGAACGTAAGAAAGGGCCGATGTGACCCGATGAATTTTACCCTCGTCTTTTAAATCACTTGCGAGAGGTCTCTATGCACGATCCGTTCGAACAATCTTTGCGTGACATGCTCAATGCTTCGCCATCCAACCGTGATGACGATGCCTGCCTGGGCCGCGTACTGAAAACCGCCAACCGTCAGGTAGGGGCGGGTGACCTGTTCGGTCTGCTCGGGCGTTGGTTGCCGGCGTTGATGATGGCCCTGAACAATGGTTCGGCCCATGTGTCACCGGTTTCCCGTCGTAAACCTCTTGCTAGCACTGCTGATAAGGCTGATTGAATATGGAACTTGATCTCTGGACCCAGAGCCTGGTCACCGCGATGACCGCATTGTGGACCAAGGTGGCGAATTTCATTCCCAACCTGTTTGGTGCCCTGGTCCTGGTATTGCTGGGTTTTGTCGTGGCCAAGCTGCTCGATACCCTGCTGTCCAAATTGCTCGCCAAACTGGGGCTCGATCGCCTGATGGCGGGCACTGGCCTGACCAAATTGCTCGGCCGCGCGGGGTTGCAAGTACCGATTTCGACCCTGATCGGCAAGATCGTCTATTGGTTTGTTCTACTTATTTTTCTGGTTTCTGCAGCGCAGTCCCTTGGACTTGAGCGAGTTTCAGCTACGCTCGACATGCTGGCACTGTATTTGCCGAAAGTTTTCGGCGGCGCGCTGGTGCTGCTGGTGGGGGTTTTACTCGCGCAACTGGCCAACGGGCTGGTGCGCGGGGCCGCCGAAGGCGTGGGGTTGGACTACGCGGCAGGCCTGGGGCGAATCGCACAGGGGCTGGTGATCATCATCAGTATTTCCGTCGCGATCAGCCAGTTGGAGGTCAAGACTGACCTGCTCAACCACGTTATTGTGATTGTTTTGATTACCGTTGGTCTGGCAGTTGCGCTGGCCATGGGGTTGGGAAGCCGGGAAATTGCCGGTCAGATTCTTGCGGGAATCTATGTGCGTGAGCTGTATCAAGTTGGGCAACAGGTGCGTGTGGGCGAGGTCGAAGGGCAAATCGAGGAGATCGGCACAGTCAAGACGACCGTGCTGACCGATGACGGGGAACTGGTGTCACTGTCGAACCGGATTCTCCTGGAGCAGCAGGTCAGTAGCCGCTAATCCGGCAAATCCTGCTAATGTACGCCGCCGCAAACCCGGGTGACCGGGTTGCAGCGGACATTGACCTGACTGTCGGCACGACTTGTTTTGAATAAAGCCCAAACGCTGTCCACGCGCTATGACCCCCGTGAGCTCTCTGATGAGGAGTTGGTCGCGCGCTCGCACACGGAGCTGTTTCACGTAACACGCGCGTACGAAGAATTGATGCGCAGGTATCAACGCACTCTGTTCAACGTTTGTTCAAGGTATTTGGGGAACGATAGAGACGCGGATGATGTCTGTCAGGAAGTGATGCTCAAGGTGCTATACGGCCTGAAGAACTTCGAGGGCAAATCGAAGTTCAAGACCTGGCTGTACAGCATCACGTACAACGAGTGCATCACGCAGTATCGGAAGGAACGGCGAAAGCGTCGCTTGATGGACGCTTTGAGTCTGGACCCCCTTGAGGAGGCGTCTGAAGAGAAGGCGCCGGCACCCGAGGAAAAGGGCGGACTTGATCGCTGGTTGGTGCATGTGAACCCGATTGACCGCGAAATTCTGGTGCTTCGATTTGTCGCAGAGCTGGAATTTCAGGAAATCGCTGACATCATGCATATGGGTTTGAGTGCTACAAAAATGCGGTACAAGCGTGCTCTTGATAAATTACGTGAGAAATTTGCGGGCGAGACTGAAACTTAGTGCGTAGCAAATATCTCTTACGTGTAGGCAAGTTCTGTTAGACTTGTCGCCGAGTTGTCCCCCGGTTTGTGGGACTGCTTTACAATCACCAGATGGGGATTTAACGGATGAAACTGAAAAACACCTTGGGCTTGGCCATTGGTTCTCTTATTGCCGCTACTTCTTTCGGCGTTCTGGCACAAGGCCAAGGCGCAGTTGAAGGCGAGCTGTTCTACAAGAAGCAGTACAACGATAGCGTTAAGCACATCGAAGACGGCTTCAACCCAGGCGCTCGCATTGGTTACTTCCTGACCGACGATCTGTCGTTGAATCTGTCGTACGACAAGACCAACCACACCCGTTCGAACGACGGCACTGGCAACCAGAAGATCAAAGGTGACACTGGCAGCCTCGTTGCTCAGTACCACTTCGGTCAGGCTGGCGTTGATAGCCTGCGTCCATACGTTGAAGGCGGTTTCGGCCACCAGAGCCGTACCAACGTTCAGGCTGACGGCCACAGCGGTCGCGACCAGACCACTTTCGCTACCATCGGTACCGGCGTGAAGTACTACTTCACCAACAACCTGTACGCTCGTGCTGGTGTTGAAGCTGACTACGGTCTGGACAACGGCAAGTGGGACTACTCCGCACTGGTTGGCCTGGGCGTGAACTTCGGCGGTAACGCTGGCGCAGCTGCTCCAGCTCCTACCCCAGCACCAGCTCCAGAGCCAGTTCCAGAGCCAGAAGCTCCGGTTGCTCAGGTTGTTCGTGTTGAGCTGGACGTTAAGTTCGACTTCGACAAGGCCGTTGTTAAGCCTAACAGCTACGGCGACGTTAAAAACCTGGCCGACTTCATGGCTCAGTACCCAGCTACCAACGTAGAAGTTGCTGGTCACACTGACTCCGTAGGTCCAGACGCTTACAACCAGAAGCTGTCCCAGCGTCGTGCTGACGCTGTTAAGCAAGTCCTGGTTAAAGACGGCGTTGCTCCTAGCCGTGTAACTGCTGTTGGTTACGGCGAATCCCGCCCAGTTGCTGACAACGCAACTGAAGCTGGTCGCGCTGTTAACCGTCGCGTAGAAGCGTCGGTTGAAGCTACCGCTCAGTAATTACTGAGTAGTAAAGAAAAGCCCGGCTCAGGCCGGGCTTTTTTTCGCCTGCGATTTGCCTCAGGCGCTTGCCGCAGCGGCGATGCTAGCCATCTGTGCGGCGCCGGCAACCTGGCCAATCACCAGGATGGCCGGGCTCTTCAGTGCAAAGGCTTTTGCAGCTTCATGCATGGCCGCCAGGGAGCTGCGGCATTCGCGTTGCTGGGGCAATGAAGCGTTTTCGATCATTGCCACCGGCATATCCGCAGCCATGCCGCCGTTGAGCAGCTGTTCGCGGATTTCTTCCAGCTTCGCCACGCCCATATATACCACCAGCGTGGTTCCACCCTCCGCCAGCGCACGCCAGTTCAAGCTACTGTCATCCTGGGTATGCGCGGTGACCAAGGTCACTCCACGGCTCACCCCGCGCAAGGTCAAAGGGATGTCACACTGGGTCGCCCCGGCCAGCCCTGAGGTGATGCCATTGACCAATTCCACATCGACTCCACGCTCGCGCAGCCAGGTTGCCTCCTCGCCACCGCGGCCAAAAATACACGGGTCACCGCCTTTAAGACGTACTACGCATTTGCCCTGGCGTGCATAACGCAACATCAGGCGGTGAATGAAATCCTGCGGTGTAGAGCGACATCCCCCGCGCTTGCCAACGGTAATCACCCGAGCGCTGGCGCAGTGTTCCAGTACTGCCGGGTTGACCAGATCATCAATCAGCACGACGTCCGCTGCCTGCAGAGCCCGGACCGCTTTCAGGGTCAGCAACTCCGGGTCACCCGGTCCTGCGCCTACCAGCCACACTTTTGCGCTCATGTTGTTCCCCTTACACACT
This sequence comes from Pseudomonas sp. NBRC 111138, assembly GCF_001320835.1. NCBI lineage: Bacteria > Pseudomonadati > Pseudomonadota > Gammaproteobacteria > Pseudomonadales > Pseudomonadaceae > Pseudomonas > Pseudomonas sp. NBRC 111138. Next base: position 102,013 of record NZ_BCBO01000096.1, read on the forward strand.
GATGGCGATTGGCTGCGGGTTGCTGGCCAAAAGACGTTTGATTTCCGGCACGCAGGAGCCGCATTGGGTGCCGCAGCCCAGGGCCTGTTTGAGGCCATCCAGGTCCAGGCCGCTGCCGATACCGGCGCACACGGCGTTTTCGCTGACGTTCTTGCAGTTGCACACAATCTTGTTGCTGGCCGTTGCACCGCCCGGCGGCGCGCTCAAGGGCGCCAGCAACCAGCGCCGCAGTTGCTCGTCGGCCCGGCCTTCCAGCCACAGGCTTTGCAGCCAGTGACGGGCCAGGGTTTCGCCGGCCAGGCGCAGGGCGGTGATGCGACCTTTCTCGATTTTTACGCGCTTGCCGATTGAGCGGCGCGGGTCGTCATAGGCCATTACCGGGCCGTCGTTGAGGCCCAGCAGGTGGTCGATACGGGTCAAGAGTTGCAGGTCGGGCGCCTCGGTATGCGCGGCGCGCACCAGCAGCGCGGGGCGTTCACGGCCAGCCAGGCTCAGGCTGACGTAGGCAAAGGTTTCACACAGTGGGCGCAAGGCTTCGAAGTGTTGCTGTACATCGCCTTCGATCAGCGCAAACAGCTGCCACGGCAGTTGCACTGCTTCCAGGCGCACGCCGCTGTGCTTGAGCTCCGGCTGCTTGGACAATGGGTCGAACGCCGGTTGAGTGAGGGTATTGACGCCGCCCTTGAGAAAGCGGTCGCCCCAGTGCATGGGCAGAAACGCTTGGCCGGGACGCACACTGTCATCGCTGCCGACGACGACGATCACGCTGCCGCGACGGCTTTTCAGGCTGACCAGGTCACCCTCTTTGAAGCGGTGGCGGCGTAGCTCATCCGGATGCAGGCTCAACAATGCTTCACTGACGTGCCCGAACAGCTGCGCTGCCGTGCCGGTGCGGCTCATCCCATGCCATTGATCACGCAGGCGACCGGTGATCAGGGTCAGGGGGAATCGCGCATCGCGCTGTTCCTTGGCGGCGCGGTAAGGCTCGGCGACAAATCGCGCCCGGCCCGTGTCAGTAGGGAAAATGCCGTTGGTGTACAGGCGCGACGTACCCGCTTGCGCACCCTCGGGAAACGGCCATTGCTGCGGGCCGAGCTGGTCGAGCAGGGCGTGGCTGATGCCGGACATATCCAGGTCACGGCCTTGAGTCAGTGGCTTGAATTCATCAAACAGCTGCGCCGCTTGCTCAAAGGCGAACAGGCTCGGCAATCCCGGACGCAGACGACGCTCCAGGCGCTGTGCGAAATCCACGGTGATCGCCCAATCCGCGCGTGCTTCACCCGGTGGGTTGATGGCGCGGCGCACGTGGGAAATACGCCGCTCAGAGTTGGTCACCGTGCCGTCTTTTTCACCCCAACTGGCGGCGGGCAGTAGCAGGTCGGCATAGGCGGCGGTTTCGGTGGTACGAAACGCTTCCTGCAACACCACGAACGGGCACGCTGCCAAAGCGGCGCGCACCGCGTTCTGGTCGGGCAGCGATTGGGCAGGGTTGGTACAGGCAATCCACAACGCCTTGATCTTGCCAGCCTGCCCCTGTTCAAACAGTTCGATGGCGGTAAGGCCCGTAGTCGCGGGCAGTTGTTCCACGCCCCAATAGGCCGCTACTTCAGCGCGGTGTTCAGGGTTGGCCGCTTCGCGGTGGCCCGGCAGCAAGTTGGACAGGCTGCCGGTTTCGCGCCCGCCCATGGCGTTCGGTTGGCCGGTCAGGGAAAACGGCCCGCAGCCCGGCCGGCCAATGGTCCCCGTGGCTAAATGCAGGTTGATCAACGCGCTGTTTTTGGCGCTGCCAGCGGTGGATTGGTTAAGCCCCATGCACCACAGCGACAAAAAGCTGCTGGAGGTGCCGACCCACTGTGCGCACAGGCGCAGCTGTTCGACGCTGATGCCGCACAGCTGCGTGACCATCTGCGGCGTGTAGTCATGCACCAGGCGCTTGAGTTCGGCCAGGCCGTCGGTATGGGCCTGGATAAACGCACGGTCGACCCAGTCTTCCCACAGCAGTAAATGCAAAATGCCGTGGAACAACGCCACATCCGTTCCCGGCAAGATGGCCAAGTGCAGGTCGGCCAAGTCGCAGGTGTCGGTACGCCGAGGGTCAATCACCAGCACTTTCATCTGCGGGCGTTGTGCCTTGGCTTGCTCCAGGCGTCGGAACAATACCGGGTGGGCGTAGGCCATATTGCTGCCGACGATCATCACGCAGTCGCTGTTTTCCAGGTCTTCATAGCTGCACGGCGGCGCATCGGCGCCCAGGCTGCGCTTGTAGCCGACCACCGCCGAAGACATGCACAGCCGGGAGTTACTGTCGATATTATTAGTGCCCACCAACGCCCGCGCCAACTTGTTGAAGCTGTAGTAGTCCTCGGTCAGCAGTTGCCCGGAGATATAGAACGCCACGCTGTCGGGCCCGTGTTCGGCAATCGTCTCGGCAAACACGTTGGCCGCGTGTTCCAGGGCGGTGTCCCAGTCGGTGCGAGTGCGCGCCAGTTCTTTGCCCAAGCGCAATTGCGGGTAAAGAGCACGGGCGCTCAAGTCGCCGGTCAGGTGCAGGCTCGCGCCTTTGCTGCACAACTTGCCGAAGTTGGCCGGATGGCTGGGGTCGCCTTGCACCCCCAGGATCTGTTCATCGTCATGCTCGATCAGCACGCCGCAGCCCACCCCGCAATAACAACAGGTGGACGCGGTGGTCTGGCGGTTCATCAACCCGCGTCCCGCAGGGCCAGCATCACCCGGCCGTTTTCGACCCGGGCTTGATGATGGTGGGCGCAGCCGATATCCGGGGCCTGGGCTTGGCCAGTCGCCAGGTCGATCTGCCAGTTGTGCAGCGGGCAGGCCACCCGCTTGCCGTAGATCAAGCCTTGGGACAGCGGCCCGCCTTTGTGTGGGCAGCGGTCGTCGAGGGCAAAGACTTCATCGTCACTGGTGCGAAAAATCGCAATGTCACCTTTCGGCCCGCTGATGATGCGCGAGCCCAGGGCGTTGATTTCATCGAGCGCGCAGATATCCAGCCAGTTCATAGCGAGACCTCCAGTTGTTTGACGGGGATCACGTCGAATTCCTTTTTCAGCAGCGGCTGTTCCAGGCGTTCCTTCCATGGGTCCTGCTCGAATGACAACGAGAACTGCAAACGCTCATTGAGGGCCTGGCGGCGGGCCGGGTCTTCCAGCACAGCCTTCTTGATATGCTCCATGCCCACCCGCTGCAGGTAGTGCACGGTGCGCTCCAGGTAGAAGGCTTCTTCGCGGTATAGCTGCAGGAATGCGCCGTTGTATTCGCGCACTTCCTCTGCGGTCTTCACCTTGACGAAGAACTCCGCGACTTCGGTCTTGATCCCGCCGTTGCCACCGATGTACATCTCCCAGCCCGAGTCGACACCGATAATGCCTACGTCCTTGATGCCCGCTTCCGAGCAGTTGCGTGGGCACCCGGAGACCGCCAACTTGACCTTGTGGGGCGACCACATATTGAACAGGTCATGCTCCAGCTCGATGCCCAGTTGCGTCGAGTTCTGCGTGCCAAACCGGCAGAACTCGCTGCCCACACAGGTTTTGACGGTGCGGATGGATTTGCCATAGGCATGCCCGGACGGCATATCCAGGTCCTTCCATACCCCTGGCAAGTCCTGCTTCTTGATACCGAGCAAGTCAATGCGCTGGCCGCCGGTGACCTTGACCATCGGCACGTTGTACTTGTCGGCCACATCGGCGATGCGGCGCAACTCCGAAGGATTGGTCACGCCGCCCCACATCCGTGGGACCACAGAGTAGGTGCCGTCTTTTTGAATATTGGCGTGGGCCCGTTCGTTGATCAGCCGCGATTGCGGGTCGTCCTTGGCTTCACCGGGCCAGGTGGAGATCAGGTAGTAGTTGAGGGCCGGGCGGCAGGTGGCGCAGCCATTGGGGGTGCGCCAGTTCAGGTAACGCATGGTGCTGTCGATGGTCAGCAGGTGCTGCTCGCGGATGGCCTGGCGGATCTGCCCGTGGTTGAGGTCGCTGCAGCCACAGATGGCTTTTTCACTTTTGGGTTTGACGTCGGCGGCGCCGCCCACGGTGTTGATCAGGATCTGCTCGACCAGCCCGGCACAGGAGCCGCAGGAACTGGCGGCCTTGGTGTGTTTTTTCACCTCATCTACACTGAACAGCCCTTGTTCCTGGATCGCCTTGACGATGGTGCCCTTGCACACGCCGTTGCAGCCGCAGACTTCGGCGCTGTCGGCCATGCTCATGGCTTTGTCCTGGCCTTGGTGGCCGACATCGCCGAGTGCATTTTCACCGAACATCAGATGATCGCGGATTTCACCGATGGCGTGGTTCTCACGGATCTGGCGGAAATACCAGCCGCCATCGGCGGTATCGCCGTACAGGCAGGCGCCGACCAAGATGTCGTCCTTGATCACCAGCTTCTTGTACACGCCGCCAATCGGGTCGGAGAGCGTGATGGTTTCGGTGCCTTCGCCGCCCATGAAGTCGCCGGCGGAGAACAGGTCGATGCCGGTGACTTTCAGCTTGGTCGAGGTCACCGAGCCCTTGTAAGTGGCAAAGCCCAATTGGGCCAGGTGGTTGGCGCAGACCTTGGCCTGTTCGAACAAGGGCGCCACCAGGCCATAGGCGATGCCGCGATGGCTGGCGCATTCACCGATCGCATAGATACGCGGGTCGTAGGTTTGCATCGTGTCGTTGACCAGGATCCCACGGTTGCAGGGGATGCCGGACTTTTCCGCGAGTTCGGTATTGGGGCGGATGCCGGCAGCCATCACCACCAGGTCGGCGGGGATGATGTCGCCATTCTTGAACTGCACCGAGCCGACGCGGCCATTGCCGGCATCGTGCAGGGCCTGGGTTTGCTCGCACAGGCGAAACACCAGGCCGCGACTTTCCAGTTCGGTTTGCAGTAGCTGGCCGCTGGTCTTGTCCAGTTGCCGCTCCAGCAGCCATTCACCGATGTGCACCACCGTCACGTGCATGCCGCGCAGCATCAGGCCGTTGGCCGCTTCCAGGCCGAGCAGGCCGCCGCCGATCACCACCGCATGCTTGTGGGTCTTGGCGGTGTCTATCATCGCCTGTGTATCGGCAATGTCGCGGTAACCAATCACGCCCTGCAAGCTGTTGCCGGGAATTGGCAGGATAAACGGCGTGGACCCGGTGGCGATCAGCAGGCGGTCATATTCGGCCTCGCTGCCGTCTTCGGCGATGACTTTGCGCTTGACCCGGTCGATCTGCACCACTTTGCGGTTGAGCAGCAGTTTGACGTTGTTGTCCAGGTACCAATCCAGGTCGTTGAGCACGATCTCTTCGAAGGTTTGTTCACCGGCCAGTACCGGCGACAGCAGGATGCGGTTGTAGTTGGTGTGAGGCTCGGCGCCGAACACGGTGATGTCGTACAGCTCGTTGCTCAGCTTGAGCAGTTCTTCAAGGGTGCGAACCCCGGCCATGCCGTTGCCGATCATCACCAGTTTGAGTTTTTTCATGTCGTTCTCCGCAATGGCTCGACAAATCGTGCGCAAACAAAAAAGGCATCCCCGCTAGTCAGCTAGCGAGGACGCCTTTGTCCTGGTCCCGTTCTCTCGGGAAGCTCGGCCCTTCGTCGTTGAAGGAGCGGCTATATGTGGGGTGTTGGGAACGTTAATGCAGCAGCTGTGCCAAGTCCCTATAGCCCAGGTTTACTGAGCGTTTACACAGAGAGTCGGCGCATTCTGCCCGTTAGTGGTGCATCAGCCAGTACAGCAGCACCAGATTGAGTAGCAGCGAAGCCAACGCCAGGGTCTGCCAGACTTTCAAGGGTTCGCGTTCGAGCAAAGGGCGTGGGCGTACGCTCAATTCGCGGCGATCGGCCTGTTCCAGCACCAACAGCCATTCTTCGGCGGTTTCATAACGTTGGGCCGAGACAGCGGTCACCGCTCGTTCCAGGCTGTGTGGCAACCATTCCGGCAAGTCGGGGCGATAACGGCTGGCGCTGACGGGTTGGGAAAACCTGGGCCGTTGGAAGGCCTCGATTTCACCGTAGGGGTAATGCCCAGTCAGCAGGTAATACAAGGTCACGCCGACGCTATATAAGTCCTGTTGTGCCGTAGGCTGCTCGCCAGCGAACGCCTCGGGCGCGATGAAACTCGGGGTGCCGGGCAGCAGGTGCGCACGGTCCTCGGAGAGCCCGGGGCAATAGGCCAGGCCGAAGTCCAGCACTCGCAGTTCGCCATCTTCTCCCAGCAGCAGGTTTTCTGGCTTGATGTCGCGGTGCAGGATCTGCCGGCGATGCAACAGGCCCACGGCGCGCAGCAAGCGTTCGGCAATCGACTGCCATTGTGCCAACGGCAGCGGGCCCTGTTGTTGGAACAGTTGGGCCAGGGTTTGCCCGGCGTATTCGCGCATCACGTAGTACAAATGCTGACGGCCACTGGCGGCATGCACTTCGGGAAAGGCCCGGCCGGCGACCCGGCGCAGAAACCATTCCTCCGATAACAAGGCCTGGGCGGCGTCGGTATCGTCGCAACGCAACGGCAAGGTCTTGAGCAGCCAGGGTTGCCCCTGGGCGTCGTGCACGCGGTACAGCAACGACTGCCGACTCTGCGCCAGCACGCTTTGCACCTGCCAGCCTTCAAAGGTTTGCCCGACTTTCAGCGGTGGCGGCAGTGGCCATTGCTGCAACTGCACCAAGGCGTCGCCGAGGGTGGCCGCGCCGAGTTGATCGATGCGCACCAGCAAGGCGCTGGCGTTGTCTTGACTACCCGCTAGGTGGGCGGCGTTGACCAGGGTGTTGACGGCCAGCTCGAGGTCGCTTTGTTCGCGCAGGATCGCGCCGATGCTGTGATCGCCCAGCGTGGCCCACACCCCATCGCTGAGTAGCAGGAAACACTCGCCCTCGCGCAATGGGCCATCGAGGAAATCCAGCACCAGATGCTGATCCAGGCCGAGGGCGCGCTTGAGCACATGTTGCATGCCCGGCTGTTCCCACACATGGTCTTCGCTGATGCGTTGCAACTCTCCGTCAAGCCAACGATACGC